>JAAYUW010000001.1 GCA_012517545.1 Exilispira sp. | reverse complement strand
AGAAAATGATTTCATAATTTTTAGTATTTTTTAAAATGCATTTAATATAGATTTGTTTTTTAAATAAAATAAAATCCTTTATTGAATACTATAATGGAAAAAAGATTAGTTAGATATTAAAAATTATATGGAAGTGAAAGAAATATTAATTACTTTGCTCTTTTAATACAAAATCTCACGCAATATCAAGGAGGAATGCGATGAGCAAAATTACAATCAATAATTTATCCAATTCTGGTATAGATGTTCAAAATCTTATTGATAAGCTTATCCAGGTAAAATCAATGCCTATTGATGCTCTTAAAAATACAAATGAACTTTACAAAAGTAGGATTTCAAAACTTAATGAAATGTTAGATTTGCTCAAAAAGTTGCAGGAATCATCAAAATCATTATTTGATTACCGCTCACCTTTTGATGAAATGCTTGGCATCTCTTCAAATGAGGAGTTCTTTACTGTAAAGGCAAATAGAGGAGCTGATGTATCAACCAGAAAGATTCAAATACTTCAAACTGCAAAAAATTATACTATTTCATCAGATACTTTGCCTGTGGGAACAAAAATAGGTAAAGTAAATTTTACTATCCAGGTTGGGGATAGCGTAAGAAAAGTTGCTTTTGAAGGTGGTACTATAGAAGAATTTGTTAAAGCTATCAAAGAGCAAGCAGGTGACATAGTCAATATAAATATTACTTACAAAGATAAAGATAATCTTGTTATTTCCATTGAAGCAAAAAAACAGGGAGCAAATGGCAATATTCAGTTTTCAGAAGAGGTTCAACCTATTTTAGAACAACTTGGGATAGTTCAAAAGGTTTCTAAAAGTGAATCTTTGTTATATAAGTCAGATCCCTTTACTCTATCAAAAGATACATCAAATAAAATCAATGTCCCACAGCCAGGAGTAAATGAAAAGCTAACAATAACTTTTGATGTCCAGAAAAAAGAATTTATACCACCTTCTTCTCAGAATATCAATGTCCCTGATGAAATAGGTGGTGGAACTCCAATAACGATAGATCCTCAAACTGCTTACCCGGATCCAGTTATTGCCAATCAACTTATTGATCAATCACAAATTGCAAAAGAACCTTTGATTGTTAAAGTAATAGGGACAGAAGGGGAAAAAATTATTCAAATTGAATCTTCAGCCAGTGGTATTACTCTGAACAAAGATGAACTTGGGATAGGAAATATCCAATCTATTGAGTTTATAAATAAATCCAGTGACTCCTATACGGTATCAAACCTGCAGGTTAAAAGCATCCAGGAACAAGAAGGTTATGTTGCAAAAAATATTGTGCAAAAGGGAAGAAATTCAATATTCTTGATCGATGGAATTAGAATAGAAAAAGAAAGTAATGTTATAGATGACGTTATCAAAGGGGTAACATTAACATTGAAAAGAGAGACAAAAGAGGAAGAGACAATATCTATTGAACCAAATACAGAATATGCTAAAGAGAAAATTATCGAATGGGTTGGCCATTATAACAATGTTATTGATTTTATAGTTAACGAGACAAAGATCAATAAGGAAGGTGGAGAAAATGGAGCATTTGCAGGAGATACTGCCTTCATGATGCTGCATAACTCTTTACAAAGGATTATGCAATCTTCATTTAGTGACAGGACATACAAGATGCTTGCTCAGATAGGTATCTCAACTGGAAAACCTGGTTCAAATCCTACTACAAGAGGAGGTTACTTAGAGATAGACGAAGAGATGCTTGACAAAGCTCTTAAAGAGAACCATCAAAAGGTAAAAGAACTTTTTGGGTTTGATTCAGATGGTGATAGACTTACAGATAATGGGATCGCCTTCAGAATAGGTGAATATTTGAAGGGAATGACAAACTTTTCAGATGGTACTATTAAAAAACGAGCAGATTATTTTGCAGAGTTGATAAAACAAAATGATAAAAGGGTAGAAACATTAAACAGACAGCTTGAGACATATCGTGATTCTTTAATATTTAAATTTGCCTCTATGGAAAATCTTATATCCAAACTAAAGGGTGATGGGAATTACTTATCAACTTATTTAAATAATTCCAATTCTTCAAACCAGAATAAGTAATATAAATGCTTTTAGGTAGTTTAGCTGTTTTGAATAAAAAATCTTATATTATTTTACCTTGTTTTTAGTTGTAAAATTGTTCACAATTTCCACTTTTATGGAAGATAAATTTTAATTGATTAATTTTTTTATGATTATTGTAATTCTTTAATAAAAAATCACTATTATATAATTGATATTTTTATGCAATTTTAAAAATATAAAAAGATTTAATATTAAATTTTGTTAAAGGTTCGAATTATTCCTATGAGAAAAATATTATTGATTTTTGTATCTTTTTTTATTTTGCTATTAATCTTTTCTGGTTGTTCCTCTACTGATATGGAACTTCTTAAGGCTAATAGACTTGCCGGGAGTAAGGAAATACAACCACGTCTTCAAGCCTATGAGATATACTCAAAGTATGCTTCAACAAATGCTCAAGCTAGATCTGGATTGCTTGCTGTTTGTAAAAGTTTAGGTATATCTTATACTCTTGAAAATCAATATAACGAAGCTCTGAAGTTTTTGCTTCAAGCTCTGGAAATGGATCCAACTCAGTATATTGCTCATTACTACGCTGGCGTTTGTTACGCAAATTTGTGGGCAAATGAATTCTCTCCAACTTTAAAGGAAGAATATAAACAAAAAGCTTTGATGCATTACCAGATAACGATAGAGCAAGTTCCAAGTTTCACTTCAGCTCATTATGGATTGGGATTTTTTTATTATCAAGCTATGAATGATTATAAAAAGGCTAAAGAAGAACTTGAAATAGTATTAAAACTCGATCCAAAATATGTTAGAGCATATTTTGTACTTGCTCAGATAGCGTATCTTGAAGGGAATCTCGGTTTAGCCAGGGATTATTATACCAAAATTCTTTCACTTCTTCCTTCAAAAGATTATAGAAGACAAACAGTTTTAGATAATATTGCCAGAATAGATGCAGAGTTAAATACAAAATGAATATCTGTTCTCAAAATAGTAGAGATTATATTGTCGCTTTCGCAATTATTCCACCAGAAATCTTATCTATTTCTCAAAAAATACATCTTTTAAAAATATTTAATTTTGATATAAAGAAAATATTGAATCTAACAAATATTGAGTTGCAAAAGTTATTAAACAAACGAAAAATTTGCAATTTAAAGAGAGATAATCTTTTAAAGGATGCTGACAATTATCTTGATCTGGAAAAAAAAGGAAAGTTTTGTATTTTGACACCTGAAAATCCACTTTTTCCATTCTCATGCTGGAAAAATGATGATTTTAGTATTATTGAAGAACAATGTTTACCATTTTTGCTTTTTTGTAAGGGAGATATAAGTCTTTTTAAAAATGCAATGATCAGTATTTTTGGCACACGAAAACCAAAAGAACTAGCTTTAAATTTTACAAATTTTTTGGTTAAAAGTGTCAATAAAACTGTTGTGTCCGGGTTTGCAGAAGGGATTGATGCCAGGGCTCATATCTCTGCTTATGAAAATAAAGTTCCGACTATAGCTGTATTTGGTTGTGGGATTAATATTATATATCCAAAATCCAATTTATATCTATATTCATTGCTGGAAAAATCAAGATTTTTAATTATTTCAGAATATGCGCCAGATGCAATACCTCAAAAATACTATTTCCCCTTAAGAAATAGAATCATTGCTGCTTTAAGTGATGATCTATTTTGTATTCAGGCAAGATGGAAATCTGGAGCTCTAATAACTGTTGAATATGGTATTAAGTATAAGAAGCGTATATTTACATTTTATCCTATAGAGCTTGAAGGTTATGAAGGCAATAAATATCTCTTTAATTCTGGTAAGGCTAGATTAATTTATTGTTATTATGATGGAAAATATTGGATAAAAGAGCCAGGGTTGTTTAATACGTCTTCTTTTTTAGATGATGAGATTTCTATTGAACAATTTTGTCAGGATTCAAAAAATATCATTTCAACAAAAGAAGATTTTATTCAAAAATTTTTATTAAAGACGATTTGTCTGTCTCCTGGTAGAAGTTCTCAATATTATATTGAACAGATAAATTCTGATGTCAGTATAGTTTTCCAGTTGATTTCATTATTTATAAGCAAGGGATATATATATATAGGAAAAGACAAGCAAATATACCCGGATTACAATAGAATTCCCATTGAATATCTAATTTCCCATGATTAAAATAAGCTTTTCCCGACTATATATGGGAAAATTAGGAAAAAAAATAGACTTTAGACTTTATTTATAAAAGCCTTATTCAAGGAATTTCGACTTTTAATTTCAGGCTTTAGACAGCGATAAAAAGCGAAGAGCGATAAAATATTTTGATTAAATAGTTACCAGGTATCTTGACAAAAGTCACCAAGAGTATAAAAGTCGATTGCCTATTCAAAATTATTGTTATATTATTAAACTTAAGGAAAATGAATGGTAGCAAAAGATAATCAAAAAAAACCAACAAAAAAAGAACAAACTGATGCTGTTAAGAAAAGAGAAAATTCTGACTCCAATCCAAATAAAAATCTCATAATAGTTGAGAGCCCTACTAAAGTTAAGACTATCAAAGGTTATGTTGGCAACGATTACGAAGTTGTTGCTACAAAGGGTCATATTATGGAGCTTCCAAAATATAGTCTTGGTATTGATATAAAAAATGGATTTGATCCTAAATATGAGATTTTGTCTGATAAAAAAGCACTGGTTAAAAGTCTAATAGAATCAGCAAAAGACAAAAAGGCTATTTATCTTGCTTCAGATAATGATAGAGAAGGAGAAGCTATAGCATTTCATGTTCAAAAGGTTCTGGAAGATAATATTGATAAAAGTATTAGTTTTCATAGGATAGTTTTTAACGAAATTACAAATAATGCAATAATCTCTTCCCTTAAAGCCCCCAGACAAATAGATATTAAAAAAGTTGATTCACAAAAGGCAAGAAGAGTTCTTGACAGATTGGTAGGTTATCAGATTTCACCAATTTTATGGAAAAAGATAATGAAGGGCATTTCCGCTGGAAGAGTTCAGTCTGTTACATTGAGATACATAGTTGATAGAGAAAGTGAAAGAGAGAATTTTACTCCTGAAAAATATTGGCCAATATCCGCTCTTGTCGATGATCAATATGAATTTGAGCTTAAAAAAGTCGAAGGACGAAGCTATGATTCAAAGAATGAAGAACTTAAAGAAAAAGCAGAAAAAATACTTCTTAATCCCGACAACTCAAAAATAGGCAAAATAATATCAATCTCAAGTTCAAGTACTTCAGCAAAACAGTTACCCCCATATATTACAGCAACATTACAACAGGATGCATTTAGACATTTTAATTATCCACCAAAAAAAACGATGATGATAGCTCAAAAACTTTACGAAGGTATACAGTTAAAGTCTGAGCATAAAGGTCTTATAACATATATGAGAACCGATTCTACGAGAGTTTCAAATTTAGCTCTTGAAGAATTGAAAAATTACATATCAGAGAATTTTGGTAGTAAATACTATTCATTTGTACCATTTAGTAAATCAAAAACAAATGATAAAAACATTCAGGATGCCCACGAGGCAATAAGGCCAACAGATATTTCTTTAACTCCAGAAAAATTGAAACAGTACCTTGGTAAAGATGAATTAAATATATATTCAATTATATGGGAAAGATATATTAGTGCGTTTATGAAGCCACCTGTTTTTAGAATTGTTACTATAAAAATGGAATACCTGAATTGCATTTTTGAAGCAAAATTTAGAAATATTCTGGAAAAAAATTCACTGGAAGTTCTTAAAATATTAAAACCTTCAGAAAAAATACAGAATACTCCGGATTTCAAAGAAAATGACCAGGTAACTATTACAAAGATAAATATTATAGAAAAGTTTACTGAACCTCCTTCAAGATATGATGAAGCCTCTTTGATAAAAAAGCTCAAAGAAGAAGGCATAGGTAGACCTTCCACTTATGCTACAATCATGGGTATTTTATATGATCGAAATTATGTTGTAAAAGAGGATAAGAAACTTGTTCCAACAGATGTTGGGAAGATAGTTGTCAATTTTTTAGTAAAATATTTTCCAGAAATATTTGATTATAAATTTACAGCCAGGATGGAAGATGATCTTGATAGGATAGAAAAAGGTGAAGCAGATTATATTGAAATCTTATCTCTGTTTTACTCAAAGTTCGAACCATTACTTAATCAGACAGATAAAATGGAGTCTTTCAAGGAACATTTTATAGAAAAAACCAATCTTACCTGCGAAAAATGTGGAAGTCCGATGGTTGTTAGAAAAACAAAATTTGGTGAATTTTTAGCCTGTTCAAATTATCCAAATTGCAAAAATTCAAAATCATTTTCTTTTGGTGTTTGTCCAGTCTGTAAGAATGGTTTTATAGTTAAACGTAAGGCTTCAAAAGGGAAAATGAAAGGATATTTTTTTGGTTGTAGCAATTATCCCAATTGTAACTATATATCTAATAGTAAGATTAAATTACTTAAATGCCCACAATGTGGCTCTTATATGATTAATGATTTAGAAAACCATAAAATAAAATGCATAAAATGTGATTTTGCAATCGATTTAAAAACTTAATAATTCTATTTTATATGGGTGAGATAGTAAATGGCTGAGGAAGAAAAAAAGCATTTCGATATATATATTGAACTATTTTGTAACTATTTAAGATCTGTAAAATCATACTCTGAAAATACTATAGTTAATTACAGAAAAGATCTTTTGCAATTTGCAGAGTTTTGTTATAAAAACTGGAATATTTCGACAATTTCAAATATTAATAATGATATAATTAGATCATATTTATCGGAACTCAGGCTTAAAAGAAGAATGTCTTCTACTATTATAAGAAAAAGATCTGCATTAAGTTCATTTATAAGATTTTTAGAACAAAAAGGTTTCATGCAAAAAGGACTTGTCTCTTTTCCTAAGGGTTTCAGGGGAGAAAGAAAATTACCAGAATCATTTACAAAAAATCAGATTACAAACTTTTTACTTTTTGTTAAGAATCAGATAAAGAATGATACAAATGTATTTGAATACAGAGATTATGTGATGATCATTTTTTTATCTTTTTGTGGAGTAAGAGCAAGTGAACTTATAAATATGAAAAAAAATCATATAGATAGTCAGAATTGTATAATCAAAGTTACTGGTAAAGGAAATAAGCAGAGGTTAGTACCTTTTCCAGATGATTTTAGAAAAGATATAAATTGCTATATAAGACTCACACAGATGAATAATTGGGAATTTCTTTTTTGCAATAAATCAGGAAAAAAATTGACCAGAAGAGGTCTTTTTTATATATTAGTAAAGAAGGTAGAAAAATATCCTGATCCTGTACATATGCACCCCCATAAATTCAGGCATACATTTGCAACTTTACTACTGGAAAATGGGGCTGATATAAGGATGATACAAAAGCTATTGGGGCATGAGTCTATTGCTACAACTGAAAAATACACACATCTTGATAGAGAAAGAAAAAAACAGCTGTATGCGAAATTTCATCCTCATGCATAGGCCATTTACTTGAGTCCCATGTTTAATATGTATACTTTGTTCAATATATTTTAGCTATCTAATGTTTTTTTAATATAGCACATATTGGTGGAAAAAAGTTTATCAATACTTAATTAAAAATAGGAAGGAATTATGAATGAAATGCATGGAACGACTATTTTATGCGTAAAAAAGGGAGATAATCTTTGTATGGCAGGTGATGGTCAGGTGACTATGAATGAAATGGTCATCAAGCATACTGCCAGAAAAGTAAGAAAAGTCTATAAGGATTCTGTTTTAGTAGGTTTTGCAGGTGCTGTTGCCGATGCCTTTGCACTGTTAGAAAGGTTTGAAGAAAAATTGGCCAAGTACTCGGGAGATCTTGAAAGATCAAGTTATGAACTGGCTAAAGATTGGCGAACAGATAAGATACTTAGAAAATTGGAAGCGATGATGATTGTTGCAGATAAACATGATATTTTTCTTCTCTCTGGATCTGGTGAAGTTATAAGACCAGATGAACCTTTAGTTGCTATAGGGTCCGGTGGAGGTTATGCATATGCGGCAGCAAGAGCTTTATATGAAAACACTGAACTTTCAGCTACTGAAATCTGTAAGTTATCTATGAATATTGCTTCTAAAATATGTATTTATACAAATGATAATATTATTTTTGAGGAGATTACTCATGACTAATGATAATAGTATGACTGAGATAATGAAAAATAATTTGCAGATAAATACAGAAAATCTTGACTCTTTAACTCCTAGCAGGATTGTTGAACTACTTGATAAGTATATAATTGGACAGGATAAAGCCAAAAAAGCAGTAGCTATTGCCTTAAGAAATAGAACAAGAAGAAAAAAATTACCTAAAGAAATTAGAGATGAGATTATACCAAAAAATATTATTATGATTGGACCAACTGGTGTTGGCAAAACAGAAATAGCTCGAAGGATTGCTCAACTCACTGGAGCTCCTTTTATAAAGGTTGAAGCCACAAAATATACTGAGATTGGTTATGTTGGAAGAAATGTTGAGCAGATTATTAGAGATCTTATGTCAAGTGCTGTTTCAACTGTTATCAAGGAGCAGATGGATCTTTTCCGTGAAAAAGTTAAAGATAGAGTCGATTCAATAATACTCAGCAAACTTATGCCAACACAGGATGATCCTTTTACTGCAAGTGATGGAAAAGTTGAAGTTGTCGGATCATATACTAAAAACTCATCTGCAGCTATGGAAAAGATGCGGGAACTTTACAATCAAGGAAAATTTGAGGATAAAATTATAGAGATAGAGGTTAAAGAGCAGCAAAATTTTTCAGACATGTTGAATATCCCTGGAATGGAAGATCTTGGAGTATCTATCGGAGGTATTTTCCCTGGAATACCACCAAAAAAGAAAAAGAGAAGAGTGAAAGTATCTGAAGCTCGTAATATCCTTGAAGAGATTGAACTTGATAAGATTGTTGATAAAGATTTAGCTGTGGAGATTGCAAAAGATCGAGTTGAAAATATGGGGATTGTTTTTATTGATGAAATAGATAAGATTATTGGTGGAAGATCTGATGCAGGTCCAGATGTTTCACGAGAAGGTGTCCAGAGGGATCTTTTACCCATAGTAGAAGGTACTACTGTTATGACGAGATATGGGCCTGTGAATTCGGATCATATTCTCTTTATTGCAGCTGGAGCATTCTCTTATTATAAGCCATCTGACCTTATTCCTGAGCTTCAAGGTAGATTTCCTATTCGAGTTGAGTTAAATCCATTGACAGCTGAAGACTTTAAGAGAATATTGACAGAACCAAAAAATGCGATCATAAAACAGTACATTGCTTTACTTGAAACAGAAGATGTCAATATAAGTTTTACTGAAGATGCTATAGAAGCACTGGCATCCATATCATATGAGATAAACTCTCGAACAGATAATATAGGTGCAAGAAGGCTTCATACTGTGATGGAAATTGTACTTGAAGAATTGCTTTTTAATGCAGATAAGTACTCTACTCAGTCTATACAGATTGATAGAGATTATGTAAATTCTAAACTTTGTGATATTATGGAGAAAAAAGATCTATCAAAGTATATATTATAATACAAGCAAGATTAATACAATGATCCCTAAAATAATTCTATAATATCCAAATATTTTAAAATCATGTTTGGCGAGATATTTTATAAAAAACCTTATTACCAGTAATGCAACAATAAATGAAACAATAAATCCTATTGCCAGTAATATTATAGCTTCAGAATTGTAGAAAACTTTTGCCTTAATTAAAGAAACAAGACCAGCTCCTATTAAAGTTGGTATTGCAAGGAAAAAAGAGAACTCTGCGGCAACAACTCTCGGTAAACCAAGAATCAATCCACCGATAATTGTTGCAGCGGATCTCGAAGTTCCAGGGATTACTGCAAGAAGCTGAAAGCAACCTATTATAAAAGCCTTTTTAAAGTCAAGATAGTTAGCTGTATCGCCATTTATATAAACAGGAGCATTTTTTGCTGTTTTTTCAATTTTTTCCTTTCTGGATAGAAAGATTTCGATTATAATAAAAACGATTCCATAGAATATTAAGGTAATGCTTACACATGTCGGATTAAAGAATCTTTCCTGTATGAAATCATCTGCAAATAAGCCAACTATACCAAATGGTATTATCGCAATAATTATGTAAATCCATAATTTGATTTTATTTGACGAAAACTTTATTTTTTTTTCATTCTTTTTATATTCCAGTGGCCATAATTTATTGAAGTATACAAAAATAACCGATAGGATAGCTCCAGATTGAATGAATATTTCAAATAGATTTGTAAAAGCCCTGTCATTTGATAGTTTTAATATATTATCGAGTAATATAAGATGGCCGGTGCTGCTTATGGGCAAAAACTCTGTTATTCCCTCAACTATTCCAAATATTATCGATTTTATAATATTTGTCACCATAAAATCTCCATTTTTCAACATTTAGTAAATATAAACACACAATTCTGTTCATATTGTTATGTTTCGAAACTTTTAACTCTGGACTGTTGTACTTTCAACTATTGTGTCGTCAAGTTTATTCCCGGACTTTAGACTTTAGACTTTTAGCTTTAAACTGCTATATATTTGCTTTCAAATTAAAGTTGTAGAGTAAGGCATTATGTATAAAAAAAATATAGTAATGTTTTAAATAGTCAAATTAAATTGAAATACTCATATTTGAAAAGTAATACACCATGTAAAATATTCAGAGATATTTATTGATATTTAAAAATATTTATTGACAATTTATTAAATAAATGTTAATAAAATATTGCGACAGTGAAATATTCTTATGTTTAAGCTTTAGGAGGCTTTTAATGAACTGCATTAAGACAAGAATTTATATTTTCTTTTTTGTAAAATAAGCCCGTTTAAACTTGGAAAAATATTCTATTCTAAATTTGCTAAAATTAATTTTTTGAAAATTAAGAAATTTAGATATGATTATATGCTATAAAATATAAATAAAGTTTCAATTGTTCCTTTTTAATTTAATAATTTTAGAGATTTTATTATTAATTCTTAAATTTTTATATTTTATTGATTTTATAGCACATACTAAGATAATAAAAAAAAGTTTTAAATAATAGTAATTATATATTTTGTTTTCAAATAGAATATCTTTAAATGTTTGAAACGGGTATTGAAAGTTTCTGATAGATCCCGTTTCATTCTTTTAATTTCATGTTATTTTTATTTTTTTAATTCGAAATGAAACACCCGGATCTATCGGGTGTTTTTTTTTTGCTAAATAAGGATAAATTTATGAAAAATCAAAAGACTAAGAAGATAATTTTATTTATAATAAAAAATCATTTTTTTCTTCTTTTATCTTCTTTTATTGTGATGCTTTTAACAACAGCTATAGGGATTTATATGCCTATTATTGTTAAAGATGCAATAGATATTAATATTTCAATGAAGGATACTCTTGGACTTGCAAAAAAAGCAGAACTTTTTTTAGTATTACTATTTATCCTCTCAATATTAACATATTTAAGTGTTTATTTAACTGAGACATTCGGTCAAAAATTTTTGTTTGATTTAAAACGGTATATTTTTTCACATATTCTTCATTGTAAAATGAAAATTTTTGATAGTAATCCGGTAGGAAAACTTATTGCAAGGATTGAATCAGATGGTGAGTCTCTGAGAGAATTTTTTACCAGCAGCGTTATATCAATTATTTCAGATATTGTTCTTTGTTTTGGTATGATACTGGTTCTTTTCAAGTTTTCACCACTACTTACTCTACTTATTTTACCAGTAATCGTGATCATATTCTTTTTTTCATTCTGGTTTCAAAGATCAGTTGCTCCGTTTTGGGTAATTTTACGAAAGATAAACTCAACATTATACGGTTACTACTCAGACTTTATAAAGGGGCATGACATATTAAGATTATTTAATAAGTTTAGCTGGGCTTTTCACAAAATAAACCTTTCATTCAATAAAAAATTTATCAATGAATTAAGAGGCGAACTAATAGATGCAATTTATTATAATTCTTTACAGATATTTGAAGCCATAAGCATTTCGGTTGTTTTGTGGGTCGGTCTTGCTGGAAACATATCTTCTAAAGTATCTATAGGAACGATCATCCTTTTTGCAACATATATAAAGCAATTTTTTGGACCAATTAAAAATCTTTCTTCTCAATTTCAGATCTTTCAGAGAGCGATAGCATCAATTGAACGTATTGATGATGTTTTTAATATGGAGACTGAAGAAATAAATGAGTCGGAAGATAGGGAGAAAGGGATTCAGTTTAAAGATAGAATTGTTTTTTCACAGCTCTCTTTTAAATATCCTATACATAAAGATGATGAAGATACAGGTATAAATAATATATATGCTTTAAAAGATGTCAACTTTGAAATAAATAAAGGTGAAAAAGTTGGAATTGTTGGTAAAACTGGTTCGGGAAAGACTACAATAACTGCTCTTCTATTGAAATTTTATGATGAATACGAGGGCTCAATAAAAGTAGATGATAAAGAGCTCTGTGACATTGGCACATATCAGATAAGATCATTGATAGGAGCTGTGTTTCAGGATACATTTCTTTTCCCTGATACTATTTTAAATAATATAATTCTTGATTCTCAACTTACGGAAAATGATGTCTTAAAAGCCATTGATATACTGGGTTTAAAAGCGATTTTCGATAGATTTCCAGCTGGACTTCAAACTGTTTTGAAAGACGATGGATCAAATATATCATCTGGTGAAAAACAAATCATAGCTATTTTAAGAATATATATAAGGGATCCACAGATATTTATTTTTGATGAAGCTACATCTTCAATAGATAACAATACCGAAACTCTTATATATGATGCTTTAAAAAAGATATTAAAGGATAAAACAGCTATAATAATTGCACATAGATTATCAACAATAGATTTTTGTGATAAAATACTGTGCTTTCATGAAGGTAAACTTGTGGAATCAGGGACTAAACAGCAACTTCTACTTATAAATGGATACTTCAAGAAATTATATATGAATTACAAAAGGGAAGAAAAATTTGAAGAACAAAACAATTTTGTTTATAATGAAAGAATTATTGAGACTCAAGATTAATTTATACCATTAATAGCTAAATCACGAGGTAAATATATGACAACTATTGCAAATAATGATACTAACTCATTTAAGGTCAAATTTAACTATATTGTTTCTTTATGGAAAGAACATAAATACAGAATACTATTGCTAATATTTTTATCATTGGTAAATACTACCGCAAATACAGTATACCCTCTTATATTGCGATACATAATCGATAGTCTTGGAAACCCCACAGGCAGTTTTTCTTTGCAAAATGCTATCGCTTTGCTTATAGCCGCTTCTGTTATTGCTGCAATATTTTACTCAAGTCTTCAGGCAAACAGGGTTTTTACAAATCTTTCATTCTCCTGGAAAATAACTCTTGTTATATTGCGCTGGTTGCTTAAGCAAAGAAAAAAGTTTTTTCACTCTTTTTCTCATGGAGAATTACTTACCAGAGTTTCAGATGATATTGAAAAGATATCATGGCAACTTTGTTCAGGAATATTTAGATTTTTTGACTCTCTTTCCATAATTGTATTTTCCTTGATTTTCATGTTTGGATTTTCTCTTAAGCTGACATTATATGTTATAATCCCTTTATTTTTAGTGGTTTTTATAATGGTTCTGTTTGATGAAACATGGGAGAAGCTCTTTGAAAAGCTACAGGAAAAAATATCATCGGTTAATAATATAATCGAAAAAGCATTTTCCTCCATAAAAGTCATTAAAAGTTGCAGAATGGAATATTTTTCTGAAAAGGAGTTTCATCAGATAATGCAGGAAAGGAAAAAATCTGAACTAAAACTTGCATTTTTTCATGGTCTCTGGCATGCTCTTGATCTATTTGCCAATCAATTTTCTTTACTCTTAATAATATTTTTTGGTGGTAAGATGGTTATTGCCAAACAGATGAGCCTTGGAACGTTTGTTGCCTTTCTTCAGTATTTTTATCTTATGTTCGATTATCTTTACTCATTTGCTTACTTTTTTATTGATATAAATAGAGCTTTTGTATCTATAAAAAGGCATCTTGAAATCTTGTGGTATGGGAAAGATAAAGGTGAGATGAAGAATGATAGAAGCCTATTTGATGAAAAAGATATTGCAGAATTGGAAAATTTATCTAATAAAAAAATAAAGATAAATGAGATTGACTCCATTACTTTGAAAAATGTTTATTTGAAAATAGATCAGAGAACTATACTTGAAGATATTAACCTTACACTAAAAAAAGGAGATATAATAGGTATAACAGGAGAGATAGGTTCAGGCAAATCTATGTGTATGCATGTTATAGCAGCTCTTGAGGAGATAACGGAAGGCAATATATATATTAATGATATTCCTATTGATAAAATAGACATTGATTATTACCAGAAAAATATTGGTTTTGTTTTTCAAGAACCATCATTATTTTCAGTATCAATCAAAGAAAATATAATCTTACCAACAACTGTAGAGCAGGAAAACTATTTTTTGATTTATAATCAAAGAAAATTTTTGAAGAACTATTTGCCACTAAAGCCTTTAGCGATTAAGGATGATTTTCAGTTCGAGTTTGACTCCGAGATTTTGAATAAATCGATAGAAATAGCTGCTCTTGAAGATGATATCAAATCCTTTGCATTTGGACTTGATACTCTTGTTGGCCCTCAGGGCTATACTCTTTCTGGAGGCCAAAAGGAAAGAATTACCATTGCAAGAGCTGTATATGTAAATCCCAGTCTTTTCATTTTTGATGATTCAACGAGATCACTTGACTATGAAACAGAACAAAAGGTCATATCATCGATAAGAAAAAATAATAGCAATGCAATTATAATAATCGTTACACAAAGGATTCGTTCCATTACTTTTACCGATAAAATTCTTCTTTTTGAAAAAGGAAAAATTTCAGCATCTGGTAATCACCAACAGCTCTTAAGGAAATCTATCAGGTATAAACACTTATTTGAAAAAGAAACACTTGGTAATAGTTAATTCTTAAATATTTAATCTTTGCTCGAGAAAATTTCTCAATTAAAATAGGATGATTTGCAATGCATTTTAAAATCAGTGTTAATTATAGAGGTGTTTAAGGTTTAATAGTTTTTTAACGATTCAACAATTGCCCTGCTTAGTGATTTTTTACTATTTGTTTTGTGCTTTTTGCCAATGCACTCTCACGAAAATTATCTTTTAATACAAAAGGTGTGGTCCCAGAAAATAAGAGTAGAATAATATTGCACCCTCGCAAACATTATGTTTTCATGGTGTCTAACACAAAAAGTCTTGCTTCACTTTGAATGAGTGGTATTGATCAAAAAATAATTACGATATGTTACCAATATATTCGAATATATTACTATTAGTAGCAATAATATATTTATTGATTTTTATCTTTTTTTCTTTATTTTATTTTTAGTGGATTTCATTTAAGAAGAATGTTTAAGCTTTTAAAGTTAACTTTTTTTTAAATATTTAATAGCTTGAACAAAAAACTATAATTCAGGATAAAACATGAAGAAGATAATGATCACAGATGTGACTTTGCGAGATGCTCATCAATCTCTTATTGCTACGAGAATGAAAACAGAAGACATGATTCCTATATTAGATAAGATGGATTCTGCTGGTTTTTTTTCGATGGAAGTTTGGGGTGGAGCCACCTTTGATACTTGTATCCGTTACCTCAATGAAGATCCATGGCAACGGTTGAAACAACTAAAGGCAATGTTACCAAAAACTCCTTTGCAGATGCTTTTGAGAGGGCAAAATCTTGTTGGTTATCGGCATTATGCAGATGATATTGTAGAAAATTTTGTATTTAAAGCTGCAGAATATGGTATAGATATTTTTAGAATTTTTGATGCTCTTAATGACACAAGGAATCTGGCAAAAGCTATTGAATCGGTTAAAAAAGTAGGAAAACATGCTCAGGGAGCAATATCATATACTATATCTCCAGTTCACACTCTTGAATCCTATATTCAACTTGCAAAAGATCTTAAAAATATGGGAGTGGATTCTATCTGCATAAAAGATATGGCTGGTTTATTGCTTCCTGAAGAAACATATGAACTGGTTAAGGGTATTAAAGAAGCAGTAAATTTACCTTTAGTTTTGCATTCACATTCCACTTCAGGAGTTAGTGTTGCGACACTGTTAAAAGGCATAGAAGCTGGAGCTGACATTATGGATACAGCAATCTCATCTTTTTCGATGCAGACATCGCATTCTGCAACTGAGTCTATAGTTGCAAGTTTGCAGAATACAGATTATGATACCGAACTTGATCTTGAGTTGTTGGATGAAATAGCTACCTATTTTGCTTCAGTTAGAGAAAAATACCGAGAGTTTGAAACAAACATAATCATAGATACAAAAATATTTTTGTATCAGGTTCCTGGTGGCATGCTTTCAAACCTGGAATCTCAGTTAAAACAGCAGAATGCATACGATAAAATGACAGATGTTCTTCGTGAAATACCTCAGGTTAGAAAAGATTTTGGTTATCCCCCACTTGTCACACCAACTTCGCAGATAGTTGGTACTCAAGCTGTTATGAATGTTATTGCCGGCGAAAGGTATAAAACCCTTACAAATGAGTCAAAGAATCTTCTTATTGGCAATTACGGTAAAACTCCTGCAGAACCAGATCAAGAGCTTGTTAAGAGAGCTCTTAAGGAACTTAACCTTGAAAAACCAGTTGTTATGCGACCGGCAGATCTATTACATCCGGAACTTGATTTGATGATAGAAAAAACCAAAGAAATACAGAAAAAAAATAAAGTTTCTATGGAAGATGTACTTACTTATGCTTTATTTCCAAATATTGCTCCAGCTTTTTTCAAACAAAGAGCAAATCCGGTACCAGAAGAAAAGGTTGAAAAAACTAATAAAGATACTACCAAAACCAATGATATGAAAGCATATCTTGTAAATGTCGAAGGTCATGAATTTAAAATAATTTTTAAAGAGGTATCTTTATCAGACCTTTCAATATCAAGTATGGACCTAAAATTTGCAAAACCCACTGGATCAAATAACAATGAAACAAGCATGCAATATTCATCTGAAAAGAAAGAGGTAGAGGTAGTAAAAGAAGCAAAAGTTGAAGAAAATAAGATCGAACAAAAAGAATGCAAGGAGAGAATCGTTTCTCCAGTTACAGGAACTGTATTGAAAGTATTGAAAAAAGATGATGAAGAAGTCAAACCAGGTGAGGTCATCCTTACTCTTGAAGCCATGAAGGTTGAGTTTGAAATAAAGGCTCAAACTGCGGGGAAAGTTAAGGTAAAAGTTAGTCATGGAGATATTGTCCAATCCGAAGCCATCCTATGTGAAATTTACTGAATATTTATTCGCACTTTTCTGTTTTGTATGGGTAAATCTTCCTCTTTATAAGACAAATTTATATTTCTCGGTTTTTGTATCGTAAAGTCGTATAAAAGGAATATTTGCTATTTTAACTGTAGCAAAACCTTTATTAATAATTCCAGGAATTGTGACTTTCAATTGTGAATCTATTTAATATACTCTGGATTTTTAGCTTTAACTGTTTCTATAAAAAAAACATGAAGGATCAAATTAGCAAAAATATATTTAACCAAAAGCTTTAAAAAATTAGTAAAAGACCAGATTTAAGGCTACATGATGAAAAATAATTATTTAACAATTCAAAAAGAGTTACAGAAACCAATTTTTTTTGAAGATTGTTTTTTACAGGATAACAGACAGATATATTTTTCTATTAGTAGTGAAAAGGGGCTTGAATATTTAGATTCCGGTATTAATGGTTTTCACAATTATGGAATTAAAAAAGTCAATATAAAGTTAAAAAAAAAGGTAGAATCCTACGATATTTTTTATCAATATTGGCTGACTGATCCTGATTCTCCTTCCATATTTTTCCTTCACGGGAATGCAGAAAATTCATCTACTCACCCAAAATTTTTTCATTATTTTTTATCTAAAAATTATAATGTTTTTACGTTTGATCATATTGGTCATGGCTCATCTTCAGGGTATAGGGGTATTTTATATGATTATTCAGAATATATTGAAACAATTATTCAAATTTTTCAATTTTACCATAATATTTTAAAAAATTCTCAGAATATTAAATATAAAAATAAAAAAGTGAAAACGAAGGAACCAACCTGGATTCTGGCAGGATTTTCCATGGGAGGGCTTCTTGCGGTTGATTTTATAAACAAAATGAGAAATAAAAATTCAAAATCCTATAAAAAATCCGATGATTTTTCAAATGAATATACATTTAAAAAAAATAAGATTGATAATAATCCTTTGAAAAATTTATCTAAAGAAATTATTAAAAGTACTAATAATCCTGATAGCTCTAATGAATGTGATACATCAATCTATTCATCTATAAAATCATTGATTTTATTGGCTCCATGGCTTTCGACTCATAAAAGACTTATCAACAATCTTGTTAAACTTTACCTAAAATTATTTTCTCCTTTATTTAACAAAGAAGGACTTATAAGTGTTGATTTGCAAAGAAAAGTTTTTAATATGGATGAAACTCAATATATAAAGTTAAATAAAAATTTAACAGATAATGAAACTTTTCTAAAGATTAGATTTAAAGATAAAAGAATATACAGGTTAAATTCTAAGTTTCGATTAGCAACAATCATTCATGAGCAGGATAAATTAATTAACGATAAGCAAAAGATTGAAAAGGAGATATTTGCCATTATTCCTGAAAATGACTATGTTGTTGATTCAAACATCAGTGTTAAATACCTGCAATTTCAAGGTGCAATAATACACAAGCTCCCTGGTGCTTACCATGATTTTTTAGATTATAATGACTCACGGTGGACAATTTTAACAGATCACTTAAATAATTATTTGACAAAATTTGAAGAATGATTACAGTTGTTTTGAAATTGATGCAATTATTTTAGATTAGGGAGTATAAAAAAATGATTGAAGCAGATCAAGGCAAGTTATATGATGAATTGAAGCAATATATTGATACTGTTAAATCAAAGCCAGGTATTCTTATTAGTGTTTTACATAAAGCTCAGGGTTTATTTGGTTACTTACCAGTAGAAGTTCAGAAATTCATAGCAATGCAGTTAAATCTTCCTTTTTCTCAGGTATATGGAGTTGTTACCTTTTATAATTTTTTTTCCATGAAACCAAAGGGAAAACATGTTATAAATGTTTGTCTTGGGACTGCCTGTTATGTTAAGGGTGCTGAGAAAGTAGTTACCAATTTTGAAGATGCTTTACATATAAAGATGGGTGAAACTACATCTGATAAGATGTTTACTTTATCATCTGCTAGATGTTTTGGAGCTTGTGGTTTAGCTCCCGCAGTAATGGTTGATGATGAAGTATATGGTCAGGTTGATAAGAAGAAGATAGGTGAAATTATTAAAAAGTATGGAGGCTAGTTGAACGAGCTGACTCTTCATATTATTGATATTGTTGAGAATTCAGTATTAGCAAATGCAAGCAAGGTTAGTATTATTATTCGAATAGATGAAAATGCAAATCTTCTTTCCATTAAAATTGAAGATAATGGCAAGGGGATAGATAAACAGCTGCTTTCAAACATTGAATCACCCTTTTATACAACAAAAAAAGATAGAAAAATTAAAGTAGGTCTGGGAATTCCTCTTTTCAAATTTTCAGCTTTACAAAGTGGAGGTGATTTCAGAATAGATTCAGAACTCGGTAAAGGGACTTCGATTGAGGCTACCTTTCAGCTTAACAATATTGATAGACCACCTCTTGGTAATTTACTTGACACTATTATCTCTATTATTATTGGACATCAAAATATTGATTTTGATATTCCGATTTATAATAATGGAATGTTATTTCATTTAAATACTGCTGATATTAAAAATGAACTCGAAGGAGTTCCATTAAATTATCCTGATGTTTACAACTTTCTTGTACAGTTTATTAGTCAAGGATTAAGTGAAATAAATTTAGATCCTCAAAAGACTTATTAAGACTTATTAAAATATTTATCTTAATGGATAAAATTTTAAGCATAAACATGTTTCTACTAGATAGGAGGAAAAATGAAATCTTTGGAAGAATTAAAGAAAATTAGAGAAAAAGCTCAACAGGATCTGGCTTTAAGAAATAAAGATGCCAGGATTAAGATAGTTGTTGGCATGGGAACTTCAGGTATAGCTGCTGGTGCTAGAGATGTCTTAAAAACTCTTGTCGATGAAATTTCGAATAATAATATTACAGACGCTATAGTTACCCAGACAGGTGAGAAAGGTTTTTCATCAGCTGAACCTATAGTTGAGATCCAGGAACAGGGAAAAGAAACGATTATATATGGTAATGTTACTCCAGCTATTGCGAAACAGATAGTGAAAGAGCATATAAAAGAGGGTAAAGTGCTTGCTCAATATATCATTTCAAAGTAATAAAAGTATTTAAAATTTTATTAATACTTACCTATTTTTTTACTATATAAAGTGTGATTGCATTCTATTTTATTATTGCACATAGTGCTTTATAGAGAAAGAGAAAAGCTAATTTTATTTTATTTAATTTTTTGACATAAAGGTAGGTTAGAATATGGCCACAACAAGATTGAACGTTCTGGTTTGTTCAGGTGCTGCTTGTTTGTCTGCTCATTCAAAAGAAGTTAAAGACGAACTGATTATAAATATAAATAAGCATAACCTGAATGATGAAGTCAAGATCATAGAAACAGGTTGTATGGGGCCTTGTGAGATGGGTCCTATAATTTTAGTTTATCCGGAAGGAACCTTTTATAAGAAGGTTAAAAAAGAGGATGTTGCACAAATTGTTGAAGAACATTTTTTAAAAGGTAGGGTTGTAAAAAGACTTCTATTTGAAACTTTTGATTCTAAAAAAGTTATTGAAAGTCACAAAGAAGTTACTTTTTTCCAGAAACAGCAGAAAATAGTTCTTAAAAATTGTGGTGTTATAAATCCAGAGTCACTTGAAGAATATATAGCTACTGATGGATATCTAGCTCTTGGTAAAGTTTTAACAGAGATGAAACCAGAAGAAGTTATACAGACGATTTTAGATTCTGGCTTAAGAGGAAGAGGTGGTGGTGGTTTTCCTACAGGCTTGAAATGGAAGTTAGCAGCTGCTGAAAAAGACCCTGTTAAATATATAGTATGTAATGCAGATGAGGGAGATCCTGGTGCTTTTATGGATAGATCTGTTCTTGAAGGTGATCCACACTCAGTTATTGAAGGAATGGCCATAGCTAGCTATGCCATAGGTTCTCATAAAGGTTATGTTTATGTTAGAGCTGAATATCCCCTCGCTATAAAAAGATTGGATTATGCTATAAATCAAGCCAGAAAAGAAGGTTTGCTTGGAGATAATATATTCAATACAGGTTTTTCTTTCGATTTAGAGATCCGAATGGGTGCTGGTGCTTTTGTATGCGGAGAAGAAACAGCATTACTACGATCTATCGAAGGATTTCGAGGTACACCAAATCCTAAACCCCCATTTCCAGCTCAAAAAGGATTATGGGGCAAACCAACTATTATAAACAATGTTGAAACATTTGCTAACATCAGACATATAATAAATAATGGTGCAAAGTGGTTCTCAAGTATTGGGACTGAGAAATCGAAAGGGACAAAGGTTTTTGCTCTTTCAGGAAAGATAAGAAATTCTGGTCTGGCTGAAGTTCCGATGGGAACTACTATTAGAGAACTTGTATATGAAATAGGTGGTGGTATACCAGATAATAAAAAGTTTAAAGCAGTTCAGTTTGGTGGACCCTCTGGTGGTTGCATAAAATCAGATTATCTTGATACTGCCATAGATTATGAATCTTTGTTGCGATTGGGTGCAATGATGGGTTCAGGTGGTTGTATAGTCATGGATGAAGATAACTGTATGGTAAATACAGCAAAGTTTTTTCTTGAATTTACTTCATTTGAGTCGTGTGGTAAATGTACTCCATGTAGAATTGGAACAAAGCAGATGTATAACTTGCTTGATAAGATCACAAAAGGTAAAGGGACCATGGAAGATCTTGAGACTCTTGAAAGATTAGGTGAAGATATAAGAAGAACAGCACTTTGTGGTCTCGGGCAAACTGCTCCTAATCCGGTATTATCCACTTTAAAACATTTTAGAAAAGAATATGAAGATCATATTTTGCATGGTATATGTGAAGCAAAAGTCTGCAAAGATCTTATTTATTTTGAAATTGATAAAGAAATCTGCAAAAAATGTGGTTTATGTGCTAAAAAATGTCCAGTTCCATGTATTTCAGGGGAGATAAGAAAAACTCCATATGAAATAGATCAATCAGCTTGTATAAAATGCAGTTCTTGTTTTGACGTCTGTCCTTTTGGTGCTATATCCAAAAAAACTGGAGTTAAAAGGATTAAAGAAGAAAAAAAGGTTGAAATTAATGCAGATGAAGATTACTATAAATCTTAGTTCTTAAATGCTATAGTGAACTTTGATTTTTTATAATCTGGCAAAATTTTATTGTCAATCATATTTTATGGTACTTCCAGTTAATCATTACTTTTCATTAAATGGTAAGTTTAAAAACTTAATGTATCAACCCTCGTTCATCCGGCAATTGGCTGCTTATTTAAAAAAATATGTATTAATTATGAAAACAAGAATAAATATACATTGTCTTCTATTTTTATTTCTCTTTTCCTGATTCTATCTACATCTAATCCTTACAAAAAAGCGGATAGCAAAAAGCACTAATTAGCCGGATGAACCTATCTTTTTAATGATTTATTGACACAAAAGAAAATAATGGAGTTAGTTGCGCTTTTTAAGGGGATAAAATAAGATTAATGGAAATGATATTAATAAAGCTTTAAAGCAACAGTTTGATATAATTGAAAAATAGAATAAAATAAAAAGAAAAAAGATAATAATTGAGATTAAAGAAATAGAGATAATATAAAAACTATAAAAAGAAAACCTACAATACCTAAAAGTATATAAATAAATGTATTTTGAGCTTTAGAGCTCTTTTTCTCTTTTTTAGCATTTGGAGATTTAGCCTGAAGATCTTTAGTATCAAAATTTAACACATTCTCAGTTACAATTTTGACTTTTACCTTCTCTTCTTCGACAAGTTTTCCGTAAGTATTGTCATCTAATTTGATAAGCAAAATATAGTTATTGTTCAAATCTATTCGAACCTCAACCACCTCACCTTTAATAGGAAGTATTTTATCTTCAGATATAGCATTGAAATATTGCAGGAATTCTTTTGCTCTATTAAAAGTGGAATCGATATAGACATAAATATTATCTTGAGGAACTATCTCGTATATAGGTTTTCCTGATACTGGTGCAAGAGCAGGTTTTAAGGGTATTAACGTTGCTCCAGGGGGTATATCAAAACCAATATCTTCATCCTGTATAGATAATAAGGAATCAATATTTACATTTACGCTGTTTGTAGCTTGAAGTTGAATAGAATCTTCATCATATTTAAAGATTTCAAGTTTGCAGTCGCCATTGATTAAAGCTCGATTTATATTCTCTAAAAGTAAAGTCTGGAATTTATCAAAATCTGAATCCATTAAAGAGCAAAGGTAGCTGATGTCTTCGTTGAGAAACAATTTTTCGATACCAGCAATGAGAGATTTGGAAATATTTGATATGTTCTTGCCTTCAAATAAGAGTTGTAAGAGCTCTTTATATACTTCCTGCCAGGATCTGTTGATAGCTGAATTGTAAAATGTGGGAATTCGAGAAACTATAGCTTCAGCTTTTTCAAGTATTTTAAGCTCTCTATCCACTATGATTATAAAGATACCATAGAAGTTAAGATTTTCAGATCTCGCTCTTCCCTTTAAGACAACAAATCTACTCATATAATGATATCCACCTTAGTACTTTCTATTAAAACCATCTAACACATCTTTAGATATTGTCAATTGATATTTGTAAATAGGCTCTTCACTTTTAATACTGGTAAAAATTCTGGATCTTCAGTTTTTATGAAGAACATTATTTATAATATTAAAAAGGGAGCTAACTTTTAGCAGTAGAAACATTATTAATATCTTATTATTGATTATAAATACTTATATTGTATTGTCAAGGTCAATTTTAAATAATTATGAATAATTGTTTCTTCTGAAAAGCACTGATTTGAAAAATTATCATTTTCTTTTTGCTCGATTTGCTTTATATAACGTCTTTTTTTACAGGTTGATTTTTTATATTGTTGTTAAAAAATAAATATAGATATAGTTAATTTATTAGTGTTTTGCCAGTTTTTTTTTCAGAATAAATATCCTATTTTAATAGCAATACAGATGAAAAAATAAAGAAAAAAATAAAAAAAAATAAATTTTTAAAAATAAAGATAAGAATAAACAACGATAAATAATTGACAAATTTAGATTTTCATTTTGCATTAAACGGATATACAAAATTGAAATAATACCATAAAGTTCAATATAGAAGAAATTTATTCTGGTTATAGATTGATTATTAACTCTAGCATCTGTAGTACTATTTGCAATAGGCTCTTAGTCAAGGTTTAAACGAAGGAAAATATGATGAATGAAAACAATAGAATATTCTGGGAAGTTTACGGATGTGAGATGAATAAATCTCAAGCAAATTCTTTAAGAGAGTATCTTGAAAATAAAGGTTATGTAACTTCTGAAAATATTTCGGATAGTGATTTTGTTCTTATTTATACATGTAGTGTTAGATATTCAGCTGAACAAAGAGCTTATGGAAGGTTGCATTACTTTAAATATTTAAAAAAAACGATCAATAAGAATCTGAAAGTCATATTGCTCGGTTGTCTGGGAGAGCAGGATAAAAATCAATTAATTGATAAAAAATTGGTTGATGTTGTTCTTGGAACCATAAATCAGCAGGCAGTTCTTTCTTATCTTGAACTTATTTCTAAGAATTCAAATAATTTTGCTAAAAATTTAATTGATAATAAAATAAAAGCTATAGCTGAAGTCAGGTCAGACGCTGATAAAGACGAATTAATAAGAAACATAAAAGCTGAAGCTGAAGTCAGATCAGAAAATATGAAAGATCTTAAAGACAGTGAAGTTAAAGGTAAGATAAAAGTTTCAAAAGAAAGGATATTTAATAATATAATAGATGAAACATTTCATGATTATAGAAACATTGAGTTCTTGAAATCAACAATGGATCCTTCATATCCCTTTAGATCATATGTTACAATAATTCATGGTTGTTCAAATTTCTGCACCTATTGCATTGTCCCTTACCTTAGAGGAAGAGAGGTATCGAGAAGTTCAGATGAAATACTTGAAGAGATTAAAGATCTAAAGGATCATGGAGCAAATGAGATAATTCTGCTGGGACAAAATGTAAATGCATATGGCAAAGATAATTCACAAATTCCTTTTAGTAAATTACTGGAAAAGATAGCAATGATCGATGGAATAGAACTTATTTCTTTTCTATCATCCCATCCAAAAGACTTTACAGATGATCTTATAGATGTTGTTTCAGGTTTACCAAATATTTCCAAACTTGTTCATCTGCCTCTACAATCTGGCTGTGATAAAATTCTGGATCGTATGAATAGAAAATATACAGTTTCACAGTACCTTTCAATAGTTGAAAAGTTGAAGAAAAAAAACGAGAATATTCAGTTTTCGACTGATATAATAGTTGGTTTTCCGGGAGAATCTGAAGAGGATTTTAGAGAAACTTTAAATATTATAAATAAAGTTAGATTTATGGATATTTTTTCGTACAAATATTCTGAAAGAAAACGTGGAAATATCCAATATTCTGACGATGTTAATGATGGTGTAAAATCGGAAAGACTCACCAGGTTAATAAGAGAAAAAGAAAGAATAGCACTGGAAATACGAAAAAGTCAGATAGGAAAAACCAAAAGAGCACTAATAATCGAAAAGAGCAGGGATGCGGATGATGAAATGCTCCTAAAGTCGATAGATGGATTTCATGGGGTTTTAAAGCTTAATGTAGCCGCTGGAAATCTTGTAACAATCAAAATTGTCGGTATAAGCGGGAAAACACTTATCTGCCAGCCTATAGAAGCAAAAGAGGCTATCTGCTGAAATCTGAGTACTGAAGCAAATTTATCAGCGAATTTCCTTTTAACCAGAGAGTAAGAAAAAATGATTGGAAAAACAAAAGAAAAATTTATCACTTTTAGTTTTGTTATTTTTTTACTGATTATTACTTTTTATCTTGCTCCGATTCGATTAAACACACAAACAAATGAAGAAATCGAGTTTAAGATATTTCTAAATGCAGTTTTACAAAATGATTTTTCTGCTAAAGAAAAGGGGTATAGCTTTATTGAAAAGTACCCCGATTCTCACTTTATTAGTGATATTTATTACTATTTATCATTTGTCGAAGATGATTATTTTAGAAATATTGTTAATTTAAAAAAGATTATACTTAACTACCCTTATTCAATCTGGAGAGAACCATCAGCTCATAAACTTCTCACTCTTTATTTTTTAAACAATAACAAAAATCAATTTAATTACTGGTACGATTTTTATCAACAAAATTTTCAAACAAAAAATCGCAGATGGCAGATTGAAATGCTGAATCTTAAAATGCTATACAAAAACAAGGATTACTCTAACCTTGAAACAAAAATAGAGTATCACTTGCAGAATGCAAAAAATTATGAGTTATTATCATATTGTCTATTATTAAAAGCCAGCATATTGAGAGAAAAACAGGATATCAAATCTACAACAAATACATTATTAACAGCATTGACCATGTTCCCGGATTCATCTCAAAAAGAGGGAATACTTTTAAACCTTTTCGAAATCTCGCATCCATCTGAAAAACCGATTTATGCAAAATATTTGATCAACACGCGAACTTTTTATTCTATGTCTCTAAAGCAGAAGGAAGATGTCATATATTTTTCAAATCTTGCAAAAGAGGGTTCTTTTCTTAAGGTTGAAGACAAAACCCTGTATAGAGACTATTATTACATATCCCTTGGTTTTACCTCGGATAATTCGGAGATTGAAAAGCTCGTAAACACCTTGAAAACTGCTGGTGTAGATGCTAAAAAGATTAAGGTCAACGAAACTGTTTATCAGCTCATAGCCGGTTATTTTCATTATAAAAAAGATGCCCTTGAAGTCTTAAAAAAAATTATTTCAATAAACATAAATGGTAGTTTAAGCTTTATAGATTATGCTTATTGATTCTTATTATCAAGCTTATCAAACATTAATACTTATTTTTATTTTATTTATTTATAAAGAACATTCGATTATTTTTTTTATTTTTTTATAAAATTATGGAAAGGACTTTTTTTAAAGATGGTGATAAACGCAAGGCTAACAGATATTAAAGGCATAGGTCCGGAAACCTGTACGCTTCTTGGAAAGTTAGGGATTTACACAATCTGGGATCTTGTGACATATTTTCCAAAATCATTTTTCGATTTTCATAAATTATCCTCAATAGAAGAAATATCAGTGGATCAGTCACTACTCGTTTTGAAGGTTATAAGCTCTGAGTATAGAGGAGTAAGACAGAAAATTCTCACTATTTTATGCGAAGATGGAAATGGGAATCAAATCGAACTTTTTTGTTTTAATAGAAACTTTTATGAAAGTTATGCGAAACCAGGTGAATTAATATATGTCTTTGGCAAATTTCAACGAAAAGATTACTCGAATAGATATATATCTTCATCTTTCAAAATAATATCAAAAAATCTTGCACAACAATATGATTTTTTTCCTAATTATAGGCTTACAAAAGGTTTGACATCATTTATGCTTGGAAAGTTGATAAAGCAAACTTTCAATGAGATAAAGGATCAAATAAAGGAGATACTTCCTCTATCGATAATTAAGAAATATAGTTTCCCTCCATTTTATGAAATACTATACAATTTACATTTTCCACAAAATCTTGATATATATGCAAAAGCCAGACAATATTTCGCTTATTATGAATTTTTTCTCTATATGTTAAAGATTACTCTATTAAATCGAGTCAGTAAAATAGAAAATTTAAAGAGAAAAAAGGTAACTTCTGGTTTGCAGGAAAAATTTATGACCAGTTTACCATTTGAGATGACGGAAGATCAGTCAAAAGCTGTTTTTTCTTTAAATAAATCCTACAATGAAAAACAACTCATAAATACACTAATACAGGGAGATGTAGGCTCCGGGAAAACTGTTGTTGCCTTTGCATTTGCCCTAAACTATGTTGAAGCAAATCAGCAAATAGCATTTATGGCTCCTACCGAAATTCTGGCGAGACAGCAGTTTGATGTTTTTCAAATGTATTGCCCATACGTAAAAGCTGCCTTTTTATCTTCATCTACTACAAAAAAGGAAAAAACTGAAATAATAGATAAACTTTCCAGTGGCGAAATATCGATAATTTTTGGTACACATTCAATAATAACAGAGAATGTTGTATTTAAAGATCTAGGGCTTGCAATTATTGATGAACAGCAACAGTTTGGAGTAAACCAGAGACTTGCTTTGAGGAAAAAAGGGGATTTTGTTGATCTTATAGTTATATCAGCTACTCCTATTCCACGAACCATATATCTTACTTTATATGGTGATTTAGAGGTAATAACAATAAAAACAATACCAAAAAACAGAAAACCTATAAAGACTTTTTTTTATGATAACTATCAGTATGATAAAATAATAGAGCTTGTCAATATAGAGCTTGAAAAGGGGAATACAGGTTACTTCGTTTATCCTGTTATAATGGAAAATGAAAGTCTTGAGCTGAAATCTGCTGAAAAGATGTATGAGAGCATTAAAAAAACCTTTCCAAATTACAATGTCGCTCTTATTCATGGTAATATGAATCAAAAAGCGATAAAGCAAATAATGGAAGATTTCAAGCAAAAAAAATATCAGATTCTTGTTGCGACTACTATAGTTTCAATAGGGATAGATATCCCTCACGCTACTTTTATTGTCATAGAGGAATGCGACCGATATGGATTATCAACCTTGCATCAACTTAGAGGAAGAGTTGGCAGGGCATCACAAGAAGCAATATGCATACTTACTGTTTCCCATAGAGTATCCGATATTGCGTATAAAAGGATTCAATACCTGAAAGAAAACAGTAATGGCTTTGATATTGCTGAATTTGACATGAAACTTCGAGGCCCTGGAGAAATATTTGGTGTTGCTCAATCAGGTGTGATAAGTTTTCTTATTGCAGATTTTGTGAATGATCAAAAGATTTTCAGGCTGGCTTACCAGGATGTAAAAGACATATTGAATAAAGATCCTTATCTTGAAAATAAAGAATATGGAAATTTAAAAGAATATTTGATAGATATAGAAAAAGTTGATAAATCTTATCTTTTATCTGGATGACGGATGAAAGCTTTTATTCTTTGTATAAAGCTGGATTTTTATTAAAATCTTTTTCGTATTTTTTCGCTTTTAGCTATATAGTGCAGTTAAAATTGTAAAAAAAATTTTTGCATTAAAAGCAGTTAAGAGAAAAAATTAAGGAAATTATAAATAAAGTATAAATATTAAAATTGAAATATTCGATTATTATATTATATTAAAAGTAGTGGAATTTATGATTGAAATTTTTTTTAATGATAAAATAGTAGGGGCTTGTTATGAAAAAATACTTAGTTGTTTTAGCTATATTTTGTGCATTAATGCTTCTTGCTGCTGGATGTCAAACCACATCATCTTCTACTACTGCCACGACACAAGAGCAAACGGAAGAGGAGAAAAAGGCAGAGGAAGGTGAAGCTACAAAAGAAGAGCAACCAGCATTTGATGATGAAAATGCTTCAAAACTTTTAGATGAAGCAAAGCTTGAGATAGCAAAAGCAGAGCAAGCCGGTGCTGAAGAATATTCATCTGAACTTTATAGGGAGGCTTTAGATCTATTTGCTCAGGCTGAGAAACTTTATCAGGAAAAGAAAGATTATGCTACCTATCAACAGGTAATAGAAAAAGCAAGAGCCACAGCTGCTCTAGCATATAAAGAATCTGCTGAAAAAAGATACATAGAAGAAAAGCAAAAGATAAATGAGATAATTTCTTCAATTTCCACAGCTCTTTCATTTGAGTATTATGGCGATAGTGCGACTAAAGCAGATCTTTTGATCCAGGAAGCAGACAAACTCAAGGAAGAAGGGAACTATACAGACGCTTTATTAAAGCTCGAAGAAGCGAAAAAAATATATCTTCAGATTCAGGAATCTTATGAAGCTGATAAAAATTATGTATATCAAGAATTCCCTAAAATAATGGATTTAAAAGAGAAATTCACAGATAAAAATATTAAAGCTATTTTTTCAAAAGATTATGAAAAGTTTAATGAGATGTATAATGATATTAATGCTGCAATTGCAAATAAAGATTACAAAAAAGCGAAAGAGCTTTTACAGGTAGCATATATCTTTGGTGCCAATATGTTAGAACGTTACAATCAAGCTGTTAAACTTATCTCTCAAACTGAAGCGAGCAGGTATCTTTTTGAAGCAAAGCAAGCCTATGAAATAGTTAAGGAAAAAGAAGGATCTTTAGATGTTGATGGTAAACTAAAACTAAAAGAGATGGAAGACAACATCTTGCAAGCTGAGCAAATGCTATCTGCCGAGCAATTTAATGAATCTGTAGAGTTTTCAAAGAAAGCACTAAAAATATATCTGCAACTTATCTTATCCGCAACAAATGGAGAAAATAAAACTTATGTTGTAAGATTGATCCCTCAAAGAAGAGATTGCCTCTGGCGTATCGCTGGATATCCATTTATCTACAATAATCCTTATCTCTGGCCTTTAATATGGATAGCCAACCTTGATATTATTACCAATCCTGATCTTATCTTTCCCGGGCAGGTTTTGATTATTCCACCGTTACCTCAATAATACAGTCGAAGGTCGAAAGTTTAAAGTCCAGGAAAATATTTTTAATTTAAAGCTTAATAAATCTTAATGTTTTGCCCTTTATAAAAATAAAGAGGGAGAGGGAAACTTATATGAAAAAAAGATTTATCGAAGCTTATTCAGGTTATTCATTTGATAAATCCCAAAGAAACAGTAACCTGGAACTTATTGATGAAGATAATGAAACAGATTATATCGACACAAGACTCAACGATAGAAGAGTACGTATGATGTGCAATTTCTGTGGATATCGTTTTTTTTCAAGATATTACTTTTCATCTTTTGATAATCTTGAAGGATTTGATGAAAATGAATTCGCAGAAAGATGCCCTAATTGTGGCTCTGATGATGTAGAGGAAATTTAGAGAATAAACAATAGTTCTTATGCTATTATTCAAGATTTTAAATAAGCAGACACCTACCATATGAAGGAGAATATACATTATACTGTCCAACTGCTACTTTAATGTCAAAAAGCATACATTAGCTGGAAATACCAGATATTATCATATAAGTCCAGCTGTCATAATTATTATTTCGTTTATTGTTCTCTTACAAGGTTTTATTATTTTATTTATTCCTTCAAGTATTAACAACATCTATGACTATGGTTTTATTTCAAAAGATCTGTTAAAATTTTACAGAACAGTCGTTTTACTTTTATCTATCTATCTTTTCCTATTTTTCAGTGATCTCTTTATAGAAAAAACCTTCTTTTCATCTATCTGGTATATAAAAATATATAATTTAAAAAATTATTGTTCAGAAAAAATAAAAAAAGACAATGAAGATTATGCTACTTTATTTTCTAAAAATAAGTTCAACGAATCTTTAATTTTTTTGATGACAGATT
>JAAYUW010000183.1 GCA_012517545.1 Exilispira sp. | reverse complement strand
CTTTGAATCAGCCAATGGAACACTTGTATTTTTGGGCAATAATTATTTAAATAGTGAAACTTATAGAGGAGCTACTTTTCAAATTGAAATACCTGCGGGTAAATAAAAATGATAGAACAACAGTATGAATTGAAAGCTTTAAGTTACAGATAAAATATTAAAGTATTCAAATTGCATACTAAACATGTAGCTTTGGATTCAAATTTAATTTTAGAATTAAATTTTCGTCTTTTTTTTTATTTTATTTGTATTATTATTGAGAGAGTATTGAGGTTGTATTATGGAGAAACAATATATTGTTGTATGTGATGATGAATATGATATTAGAAAACTTATGAAAGAGATTATCGAAGATGAAGGTTATTCTGTTATCACAGCAGCAAATGAAGACGAACTTTTAACTGCCATAAAGATGCATTCAGTTTTTCTAGTATTTCTGGACATAATACTGGAAAATGAAAATGGGATGGATATATTAGCCAGGCTTAAAAAAGATTACCCGGATATAGAAGTTATAATAATAACAGGACATGGTACCATTGACCTCGCTGTTAAAGCAACTAAACTTGGTGCCTTTGATTTCATAACAAAACCATTGAAGATAGATTATATTAGCCAATCAATTAAAAAAATTATGTATGTTAACTCTTTAAAAAATGAAAATAAAATGCTTAAGCAAAAGACTTTCATTCAGGATGAATTTATTGGTGAAAGTGATGAAATAAAAAAAATCAAAGATCTTGTAAAAGTTGTTGGTCAATCCGATTCAAAAGTTGTTATCTATGGAGAAAATGGTACAGGGAAGGAACTTGTCGCCAGACTCATACATATAAACTCTCATAGAGCGAACAATAGATTTGTTGAACTCAATTGTGCTGCTATTCCTGCAACTTTAATTGAGTCTGAACTTTTCGGATACGAAAAAGGCGCTTTTACAAATGCTTTTAGCCAAAAAAAAGGTCTCTTCGAGCTTGCATCAACAGGAACAATATTTTTAGATGAAATAGGTGATATGCCCCTTGAGATGCAGGCAAAACTGCTAAGGGTTATTCAGGATGGGAAATTCACAAGAATAGGTGGAGTCGAAACCATAACAGTTGATGTAAGGATTATTGCAGCTACAAATAAAAACCTCGAAGAAGAGATCACAAAGGGTAATTTTAGGGAAGATCTTTATTACAGACTTAATGTGATACCAATATATATTCCGCCTCTAAGAAAAAGAAAAGAAGATATACCTTTGCTTATTGAATACTTTCTTTCAAAATTAAAAAATAATAATGAACTTCGAATAAAATCTTTTGATCCAGATGCTCTTGAAGTTTTAAAAAGTTTTCCCTGGCCCGGAAATATTCGACAACTTAAAAATATAATAGACAGGATTAATATTTTAAATCCTTCAGATGTCGTTACAAGGGAGTTCGTTTCCTCCATTCTTGAAGGAAAGACTCAGATTGATATTGATTCATACAATGAGGCGGATCTTAAATCATTAAGAGAATCATATGAAAAAGAGATAATCATGAGCAGATTGAAAAAGTTCAATTTCAATATTACAAAAACAGCTCAATCACTTGATATCGAAAGAACAAACCTTTATAAAAAACTAAAACGATATGGTATTCAGCTTAATGGACTTGAAGAATAAATTTGAGAGTGTTCCATGCTTATAAATAATCTTTTAGATAGAGAAGATTTTAGCAATCATATTTATATTTTAAACAATTTTCCCGATGACTTTCAGTCCAGGGCTGTTGATATCATATTAGAAAAGTTGAAAGAGAAATATAAAAGCAATCTGGTTGTAGAGAGAATTTTTGATAAATCAAATATTAAAAGCATTATCGAATTTATCAATTCGATGAGTTTATTTTCAGATGACACAATTATTTTTTATTACAATTTTTCAGATGATGTAAAGAAATTTGAAAAAGTAGTTATACCTGATTCTTTAAAAATTTTTGTCTTTACCAATTTCAAAAAGCTCGAATCTGTTAAGAATATTAAACAACTTGAATATCCTTCTAATATCAACCCTATGGCATATATAAATAATTTTTTTAAATCAGCAAATCTCCTGTTTGATGATAATTCGACAAAGATCTATCTTGCAAGTTTTTTTGACCAAAATTCTCTTGCTCTTGAGCAGGTTTGTGAAAACATATCAGCATATGTAAAAAGTCAAAAATTAAATATTGTGAATAAAGAGATCATAAACCAGTTTATCTCATTTTCCCCATCTTTATCTATTTATTCTATTTTTAATGCATTCTTTAAGAAAGATCGTCTTTCTTTTTACCATCAATACATTCAATTTCTACAGGAAAGTAATGACTTTCTATCCTTTTTAATACCATTCATCAAAGAAGTCAAAACTTTAGCTCTTATATCGAGTATTGAAAACCAGAATTCTTTTTCTTCTACATATGCAAAAACTAAAAATGGTGATACTAATATCATCTCATATCTAAAAAAATGCCAGTTAAACTACAATCCTTATAAACTTCAATATGATAAACAAAAATTGGCTAATTTTGAGAATGTAAAAATACTTGAATTGTTTGAATTTTTGCTTTCTGTAGATATCTATTCGAGATACTATGATAAAAATGCAGCACGACTATTCTTTGAGATAGGCATCACGCAATTTATCTAAACTGAATAATTTAATAAATTTTGTAATTGCAAACATTGGCAAGACAAAACAAAATAATACTTATGATTTCTATAATTTGCAAAATTCTTTTAAGCTATTTTTTTCTGGGTATAAGTAAAATTTTCCCGGCTATAATCATATTTATATTTTCAATATTATTTAGATAAACCAATGCTGCAATTTCTTCTTTATCAAGGCTAAACTTATAGGCAATATCTGCAAGTGTATCTTTCCACACAATTTGATATGGAAAAACCTCAAACTTTGACAGATCTATTTCCTCTTTGCCCTTATCTTGCTGATTATTTAAAAACTCTTGAATAATTATATTATAGTCTTCTTTTTTAAGTTTTATGTCCGTAATTTTTTCTGCATTTTCTTGATTAATTGCACCACTATCAGTAATAAAATTGTTACTTGAAATAAAATATAGTATAAATATCGATGGAAGCAATAATACCAGCAATATTATCCAGATTAATGCTTTTTTCATAGAATTGCTCCTGAATCACTAAAAAATTGTTAATGATAAAAAGCTATGAAAGTAACTTATAACAATTTAAGTGAAAATAATTTATGATCTACTAAAAGAAAATTATTTATACTCTCCATAAAAACATATGCTACCATAAACTTTGGACTTTAGACCGTAGCATAAACTCTTTTCACGGACTTTCGCCTTTAGACTGTTTTACATGTTATACATTTTTTTCCTTTTTTCTCAAATTAAATAATTTTAACAAATTTTTCCTTTTCACTTTTCACTAAAAAACTCTGGAATATTTCATGACTTAATATATGCAATCTTAACTCAATTACAGCTATTTACAAAAAAATGAATCTACATATTTTATCCTTTTTCATTAACTAACAATAAGAATTCTCTCATTTAAAAAGGAGAGAATTAATATTGGTGATGACAAAACAATTTAAATATTCCTAATAGAATTTATTAAATAAAGTTCACACTCCTCGATTTAATAAAATTTTATAAAATTTGCATAATTATTTAATAACTTTATTTTCCTTTTTGACTCAATTTTCTATAAAATTCACTCGTAAAAAATGTTTTCAAAAAAATTATGTAACAATTTGCATTTAAGAATAAAAAAAGTATATTTTAATCAGATTTTTATTTTATTTTCAGGGGGTATTGTGTCCCTCACCATAATAATTGTTATTCTTATAGTTTTTATAATAATTTTTTTCATTATTCTTCTTTTCAGAAGTCTGAAAAAAAGAGTATTACTTTCCAGGGCAGAAGATGAGATATTAAAGGGTGAAAATAAGATTGCAGAAAAAAAACTTCTTGAGGTATTACAAGAAGATCCGGAAAATTGGGAAGCAATAAAAAATTTAAGTTTACTATATCTTAAAAATAAAAGCTACCATCAAGCCCTAAAATACCTTGAAAAGGCTCTTTCAGTACCAAATGTCCTTTCAAACTGGAATCAGTCTGAAATCCTTTTTTCAGCTGGCCTGGCCGCAAAAAACTTGAAAAAATATCAACTTGCCATAAAATATTTTTTAATGGCTGCAGGAATGAATTCAAATGATCCTGAAGCTCTCAAACAAATTGCAATGACTTACTTTGCATTGGAACAATACGACAAAGCTGATACATATTTTAAAAAATGTTATGCTTTGCGCGATAGTACTAAATTTGAAAAGGAATTTATTAAATCTTTTGGGATAAATTGCTACTTTTTGCTTAAGTATTCTGATTCGGAAAAACTACTTAACAGTTATATCCAAAAGTATCCTGGTGATGTTGAAGCTCTTGCCTATTATGGTTTAGATCTATATTACCTTGATAAAAAAGAAGAATCTATTCAGTACCTTAAATATGGAGTTCAATTACCTAAAACCAGAGCAGAATCATTTTTTCTGCTGGGTGAAATTTTTTTCGAAAAACAAGATTTTGACTCTGCATTAGCTTTTTATCTAAAAGCATCACAGACGAGAAATTGCCCGAAAGAGCTTTATCTTTCTTCTCTATATTCCATAGCACAGATATATGTAAATTTGAATAAAATAAATGATGCAGTTTCCTATTGGAACAAAATCTATGAAGTCAATCCAAGATATAGAGATGTGTCAGAGAAAATCAGTACATTTTCTGCATTGACATCTGATGCAAGAATAAGGCAATTTAGCCTTGCAAATAGAAATGATGCAACAAATATCTGCAAAAAAATTGTTATTAATACCATAGGTCAGAGTACTATCACTGATATAGAATACCAGGATGATTCTATGATAGATTTTTTAGTATCGAAATCGAAAGGATCAAAGATGATGGTTATCCTTTTTCGATTTATCCGAAATACTGACAAAATAGGTGAAATTACAGTAAAAGAATTTTATTTAAAAATGAAGGAAAAACAAGCTTCCAGAGGGATTATTTTTTCAATAGGTATTCTCAGTGAGGCAGCGAGAGATTTTATAGCTCTTAGACCGATAGAATACTTCGATAGATCTGAACTATCTAGAGTTTTGCAAAAAATTCTATAGTTCAATATTGTAATTAAATTAATTAAATTATAAATAATCAGGATCAAATATGCTTTTTATTGAAAAAAATGTTGTAAATTTGCAATCAAAAGATACTTTCCCGGATATTTTACAAAATTTCTGGAATAAAAACAACCTTGATATAAAGCCACCGCTTGATAAGGCAATGTATATAACAAACGATAGAAGCCAAATTATTGCCATTGCTGGTTATTTTAGAAATATTGTCAAAGGAATAGCAATAGATCCGGAGTATCATGGAGAAAATTTAACCGGAACTCTTTTAACATGGGCACTCGAAGAGATAAAGCAAAACGGCTATACAACTACATTGATCTATACAAAACCTGAAAATATTGGCATCTTTTCTGATTTTGGCTTCTCTGTTATAGAGTCTACAAACAATGTAGTTTTACTTGAAAGAGGCAAACCAGATTTTAGAGATTACTTGAGAACACTTGAAAAAATAAAGGCACAAAATAATATAAATAAAGCTTCTTCGATAGTTGTCAACTGCAACCCAATGACAAATGGACATCTTTATCTTATTGAAAAAGCATCTTCAGAAAGTGAGCATCTTATAGTATTCGTCCTTGAAGAAGATTTATCATATTTTCCATTCAAATTTAGATTCAAAATTGTTAAAGAAGCTGTATCATCACTTAAAAATGTTATCGTACTTCCATCTTCTTGTTATTTAATATCTACAGCAACATTTCCAGATTACTTTTTAAAAGGTTTACCAAAAGAAAAGGTTCATAGTGAACTTGATATAGCCATATTTGGTAAACATATAGCTCCATCACTAAATATCATCCGACGATTTGTAGGAAGTGAACCGTATTGCACAGTTACATCCGCTTACAATGAGTCTATGGCAGCATTACTTCCCCGATATGGCATAGAATTTACTATTATTGAAAGAAAAGAGCATAAAGGTAAAGCTATATCAGCATCTCAAGTTAGAGAACTGATAAGAATAGGGAAGATTGATGAAATAAAGGAAATTGTTCCACCAGCTACTTTCAATTTTCTCATATCCGATGAAGCAAAAGATATCATCAAAAGTATACAAACAAGTAACAAAAGACACTGATGATTTCTCTTAAATATTATGTCTATTAATACATAGATACTTCGAGATTGATTTTATTTTTTATAACACTTACTATTATATATAATATAAAAATAATTTCTTAATATTTTAATTTTATCAGATAAAAAAATTACTTTCAAAAGTCAACCGACCTTTCTTTACTAAATTGATGATCATACTTTCTAAAAAATAGTGATGTTTTATAATTTCAAAATATTATATTTTTCTTGCAATTTTTAAATATTTCTTTTTAATTTGTTTTTGGTTATGCTAATTTTTTTACCGTTTAAATTTGGATATTTTTATACATCTTCATTTTTATTGAAAAATTTTAAAAATAATATAACTAGTTACTTGTTATTTCAATGAGGAGGAAACGATTGTCAGTACTACCAATTAAAACTCTTTTAGAAGCCGGAGCTCACTTTGGACATGAAACAAAACGATGGAATCCCAAAATGGCTCCATATATATATGCTAAAAGGAATGGAATCCATATTATTGATCTTCAGAAAACCTCAGCTCTTGCTGAAACCGCCTATGAAGCTATAACTGAAACTGTTATGAAGGGTAATGATCTTCTTTTTGTTGGGACAAAAAAGCAAGCCCGTGAGTCTATTATTGAATATGCGACAAAATGTGACTCTCCATATGTTGCAAATAGATGGCTTGGTGGAACACTTACAAATCATGAAATAGTTAAGAAATCAATTCAAAAACTGCTCGACCTTGAATACCTTGAGCAGAATAATTTTCCTGGATATTCTAAAAGTGAAATTTCAAAAAAGAGAAAAGTTCTTGAAAAACTCAGAAAAAATCTTGGTGGTTTAGTAAAATTACAGCATAAACTTCCTGGAATGTTATTTATTATAGATACAGTATATGAACAAAATGCGATTCTTGAAGCAAAAAGAATGAATATACCTATTGTTGCTGTTGTTGATACAAATTCTGATCCCGAACTTATAGATTACCCTATCCCGGGAAATGATGATGCCATTAGAGCAGTTAGTGTTTTTTGTGATATGGTTTGCCGAGCAGTACTTGCTGGTAAAAATCAACAAAAAGAAGAATCAGTTGAACATCCATCGGATGAAATTATTAGTCAAATCGATACCGATGCTACTACAGAACCTTTAGATGATCTTGATTCAACAGAAAGATTCATTTAAAAGTATCAGCATATTTTTAGGTACTTCCGGTTAATCAGTACTTTTCATTAAATAGTAAGTTTTGAAACTTAATGTATCAACCCTCGTTCATCCGGCAATTGACTACTTATTTAAAAAAATATGCATAAATTATGAAAATAAGAATAAATACACATAGTCTTATATTTTTATTTCTCTTTTCATAATTCTATATACAGCTAATCCTCACAAAAAAGCGAATAGCGAGAGGTATTAATGCCAGATGAACCTATTTTTGTCCTTCTATAATAAATAATTATATCCTATTAAATTTATCAATGCATGTATTATTTGATTTTTAAAAATTCTTTTTATAATTTTACATTAATAATTTGTGAGTTTTTTAGTTTATTAATTACCCTATCAAAATTAATAATGCATAAACCTTATATTATATATGTTATAATTTTATATGAATTCAAAAAAAGAATCTATTTTTTAAGGAGTTTTTATGACCATAAATAAAGAAGATGTTAAGAAATTACGAGAAATGACTGGTGTTGGGATAGGAGACTGCAAAAATGCTCTCGAAGAGGCAAATGGCAACTTTGATAAAGCCATTGAAATAATTAAAGAAAAGGGGCTTGCAAAAGCGGTCAAAAAAGCTGATAGAGCAGTAGGAGATGGTAGGATTGCAATATATAAAGATCAAGAGAATCTTAGCGGAGCTCTTGTAAAGATAGAATGCGAGACTGACTTTGTATCTAACTCAGAACCTTTTAGAGAATTTGCAGATACCCTTGTAAAAAAAATCTATGATAAAAATATAACATCCATCGATCATCTTGATGATGAAATCGAAAAGCTTAGATCTGCAGCAGTTTTAAAATTTAATGAAAATATTAAAATTACAGACATTTGCATCATGAGAGGAGATGAGCAACATCTTGTTTTTCCTTATGTTCAAATGGGTAAAAATGGAGCTATAGTTGAATTTGAACTTAATAAATCTTTTAAAGAGATTTCGGATTCCACCAAACTTGAAGATTTTAAATATATCTTGTATTCAATAGTTGTCTCTGTTGAGTTCTAT
>JAAYUW010000182.1 GCA_012517545.1 Exilispira sp. | reverse complement strand
GGTAACTAACGAAGAACTACAAAATTATATAGATCATATTTTAAAGAGCTACAGTATTACAATAGATGAACTTGAAAACCAACTAAAAATGCAGGGGATGACTCTAACTGATTACATGGAAGCTCAAAAAAAACAGATTCTTATGTATAGATATATTCAGAATGTCATAGAACCGAAAGTTAAAAAGCCGACTAAAACTCAAATTACAAATTTCTATAATGAAAATAAAGAAAAATTCAAAGGCTCTTACCAATATACAACAATTATTATCAGGACAGTAGTTTCACAAGATGCATCGTTTAAAGAAAGATTAAGTTTAAAAAAGGTAATGGATAAACTTCTCACTATTTTGAATGAAGATAATTCAAAATTGAACAAATCTTTTATTGAAAGTTTTGCACTGGAAAATAAGGTTCAGCTTGTTTTTGAAGAAAGTCAATATTACCCTGAACTTGAAGGTGCTGATTTAGCTGAGGCACTGTCTGATCTCACAACTGGAAAGTTAAGTTCTGTTGTAGAACTCGATAATAATTTTTATATATTCATGCTCAAACAAAAGGTTAAAATCGATTATATTCCACTTAATGCAGTCCAGCTTAAAATCTATAATTACCTTCTGGAGCAAAGGAAAATGGAATTATTCCAGACTACTATAGATAATCTTAAGAAAAATGCTGTAATAGTTTGGTTTGTTAATATTACAAGCATAAAGTTACCCTAAAAAATCTAAAAAAATGGAAAAAAAGAAAGATAAGGGTGATTTTGTTTCTTTTAAAAGGCAGGGAAGGATTTTATCTTTTCAGGCAATTTATTCCTATTTTTTAAATCCTATCAATCTTGATGATTTGATACTTTTTTCATGGAATAAAACTATACCCCCCAATGTATACAAATTTGCAAGAAAATTGACAAAGATGACTATCGAAAGAGAAGAAGAAATAGTCAAAATACTTGAAAAGGTTATGAAAGATCCTTTATACTCACAAATTTCAGAGATCGAAAAGAGCATATTACATATATCCGTATGCCAGCTACTTTATTTCAAAAATATTTCAACTTCAATAATTATAGATGAAGCTATTGAACTTGCAAAATCTTACGCAACTGCAAAAAGTTACAGAATGATTAATGCTGTTTTAGACGCTGTGAAAAAAGATCTAATCAATTCTCAATAAAAAGTTATGATAAGAATAATGGTTTTATGAAGAATCAGCTTAATTACAAGAGTAAATATTTTTCATCAAAAAAAAAGATTTCCAGGCAAGCTCTTATTGTGGTGGCATTTTTGTTCTTTATCTTTTTGATAATACTTTTTGTCATGATAATGGCTTTTTCTAACTCGAATGAGGAAAAATCCAGAAGCATCATGTTTGATGAGACAAGTATAAAAAGCGAACTGAGATTTTTCTGGGATTTGAAAGAATATGATATTCTTGAAGGCAAAGTAGATAAATATCTTGAGCAAAAATTACCAAAAAAATTATATGAAAACTTGCTAGTGGTGAAGCAGTATATACTGTTAATTAAGAATGATTCTCATGGGATTGCCAATTATCTTGAAAAATACAGGAAAAAAATTAGCAAATCTGACTATTACTTTCTTTCTGGTTACAAATGTTATCTTGATAAAGATTACAAAAATTCTTTAAAATATTTTAGCAAAATATCTAAAGATGAGCAAATATATTATGATGCAGCCGTGATTTCTGGCAAAATATATCTTGAGAAAAATGATTTAAATTCAGCGATAAATACTTTAAATGGTATTAGAAATAAGGATTCATTAATTTTTTATGACCTTGCGGTTCTTTACTCATTAAAAAGCGATTTTAACCTGGCAGTATCCGAACTTGAAAGGATCTCAAAGGACTTTATAGACAAGGAAATACTTGATTTTAAGCCTTCATTATTGTTAGTAAGATCTTATATCGAACTTGGCGATTATGAAAAAGCATCTAACAATATAAAAAGTCTTGGAGATTATCCATTTCTAATTGATACATACCTTTATAATTTTATTTTAGTATCATATAAAACTGGAAATATAGATAACTTAGAAAACATATATGTTGAATTGATTCAAAATGATAACTATACACCAGAAGTTTACCAGATTTATTATATAGTTAATTTTTTTAATGGTGATTATCAAAAAGCTATAGAAATATTCAAAAGCAAAAAGGATAAGATATTTATTTCAAAAGATAGTTACAACAAGATGCTTTTTTTGCAGGTCTATATGCTTGATAAAAAGAAAGCATACGATGATATAAACGAACTTTTGAATTTTAATATTTTATCCAGTGTCGATGCCCAATATCTTCCATTTTTTTTATCAATATACAAAGATGCTATGATTGGTACAGGAAAAGCAGAACAACTGGAAATAACTCTTTTTTCACTCTTAAAAAGCAGAAATGAAAAATTGATTATTCTCCAGGAACTTTCAGATCTTTACATACTTTCTGGTAATATAGATAAAGGAATTAGTCTTCTTCACGACGAAAAAATAATAGGCAATAAGCCTGCTGAATATTATTTAATTCTCGCAAAACTCTACATTGCAAAAAAAGATTATGAAAATGCATCGAAAATCCTTGATACTGTAAGCAGAATGGATATAGACTCTGTATCAAAAGATAAGGTTTTTTCACAATTGGCTTATTTTTCATTGATCTTAAAAAAATACGATGATTTTGAAAGAAACTACTCAATGATTTCAGAATCTCAAAAAAATACCCCAGATAATCAATTGTTATATCTAAATTATGCAATTTCTATCAGAGATTATCAAAAGATAATTGATTATTCAAGTTCACTATTAGAAAAATATCCAGACGATAAAAATATGCTCTTTTATCTTGGTATTGCCTATTATGAAACAAAACAATTTTCCAATTCTATTCCAATATTTGCAAGATTAATAGAAATAGAAAAGAACTTAAAGTCAAAAGCAATTTATGCAATATATCTTGGAAACTCATATGCTTATCTTGGAAATATACAAGAGAGTCTATTTTTTTATAAACAGGCAGCAGTATGGGATCCAGATCAAAACTATAGTATGCTCAATAGCAAAATGATTGAAGATAATAAATTTGAAGATTAATGAAATAAAATCATATTTTCTAATTGCAATTATTAAAAAATAGTTTAATTTGATTATGTACCTTTTTAATTAATTATATAAAATATAAAGAGTGCAAGTATGGAAAAGATTTATAAAGAGAGGACAAATATGGCAACTAAATCTGAGTCTCTTTTAAATTCTTTAATAGGTGAAAACTCAGTTTTTGAAGGTAAATTTTATATTGCTGGTAGTCTTAAGATTGACGGTAAATTTGAAGGTGAGGTTAAAACTGAAGAAGAACTTATTGTTGGAGAATCTGGTAAAGTGAAAACTGATATCTATGCTAAAAGAGTCACAGTTGCTGGAACAGTTATTGGCAATATTGATGCCGAGGAAGAAGTCAAACTTCTTTCAACTGGTAAAGTACTGGGTAATGTTACAGCACCTAAAGTTTATATTGAAAATGGAGTCATGATAAAAGGTGAAGTTAGAATTCACGCTGGTCAAAAAACCAATCTTGAATCTATTATTCTTGATAATTATGCTAAAGGCCCCAAAATTCCTCAAAATCTTGGTAAATCAACAAATGAACCACCTAAACAACCCCAGCCTCAACATCCTGCTCCCGCTAATAACGCATCTCATTAGTTTTTTATATTTTGTGTGGTAATACAGGATATTTTATGTTAACTTTTTTTTGACTTTAATAACGTTATGGTTGCCTTTTTTAAGGCAACCTTTTTTTAAAGAACAGAGTAAAAGATGAAAATTTTCAACGCTCAGGAGTTACTTCAACCTTAACTTTTTAATTAAAAATAATTTTTAATAATTGTATCAAATTAGTTTTAACTATAATATATAATTTTCTATTCTTTTCTTTTATTTATTTTACAGCACAACTCAACTTTAGACCGTCCTGCTTTTGACTGTAGTAAAATATTAATACTAATTATTCTAAGATTGCCCTGGTAAACTGACGATATATAAATAAAAAGAGTAAAATTAGTTAATATTGATAATAAAAAAGGCTGGTTTATTAAATGATATTTATTAAAACCGATGAACAGATTAATATTATGAGAGAAGGAGGCAAATTACTCGCAAATTTGCTTCTTGAAATCGAACAACTTTTAAAGCCAGGTGTTTGTGCAAAAGATATAGACATGTATGCCTATAATTATATTCAAAAAGTTGGGGGAAAACCATCTTTCTTAAACTATAATGGTTTTCCTGCATCGATCTGCTTTTCTATAAATGAAGTCCTTATACATGGTATTCCAACATATGATATGATTGTTAAAGATGGTGATATAGTTTCTATAGATGCTGGTATAATATATAGAGGTTTTCATACTGACGCAGCCAGAACATTTATTATTGGTGATGTGCCGGAGGAGATAAAGCAACTTGTAAAAGTCACAGAGGATTCCTTTTTTGAAGGGATCAAATATGCAAAAGCAGGTAATAGACTTTCCGATATCTCTTCAGCGATAGAAAAGTTAATAGTTAAAAATGGTTTTTTTGTGGTGAGAGAATATGTTGGTCATGGTGTAGGTAGATCGCTTCATGAAGAACCATCAATACCCAATTATGGTAAACCTGGCAATGGCCCTATTTTACAAAAAGGGATGACTCTTGCCATTGAACCGATGGTTTTGATGAAATCTCCAAGAGTTGCAACTAAAAGTGATGGATGGACAGTATCTTCAACAAATGGATTACCAACAGCCCATTACGAAAATACTATTGTCGTAACAAACAATGGTCCTGAAATTTTAACAATTTGATTATTGATTTCTGAATTATTTAGTTTTTTAATTTTCTGGGAATAATCAATTTGCATTTTTTTTATAAGTAATGAAATTTGATGAAAAGCATTCATGATTGAAAGATCATTAAAAATATATATAAAGGATCTTTTATGGCAGAGTCTGAAAAAAAGATCCAGTTTCTAAAAGATTTAATACATGTTGCTAAATCTGAATTACAGGCTGATCTTATCATTAAAAATGCACGAATTGTAAATGTTTTAAATGAATGCATTGAAGATGGTGATATAGCTATATATAAAGATAGGATTGCTGGTATTGGAAGATATGATAATGCTAAATCTATCATTAATGCGCAGAAATCTTTTGTAACACCTTCTTTGATAGATTCTCATATGCATATTGAAAGCACCATGCTTATCCCATATGAGCTTTCAAAAGCTCTTATCCCTGAAGGAACCACAGTAATAATTGCAGATCCTCATGAAATTGCTAATGTTTGCGGGATAAATGGAATAAAATTTTTGATAAAAAACTCCGAAAATCTTACACTTGATTTTTATTTTATGGCTTCAAGTTGTGTCCCGGCAACCGATTTCGAAACATCGGGAGGCATTCTGGATGCAAGGGTATTGAAAAAGCTGGTAAAAGAAAGAAAAATACTTGGTCTTGCAGAAGTCATGAACTATCCTGATGTAATCTCCGGGAATCCACAGATTCTTTCTAAATTATCCTTATTTGAAAATAAAAAAATAGATGGCCACTGCCCTGATTTATCGGGAAAAGACTTGAATGCCTATATAAGCTCTGGTATAGAAGCCGACCATGAATGTTCAAACATAAAAGAAGCTTATGAAAAACTCAGCAAAGGGATGTACATAATGATTCGCGAAGGATCCGTGACAAAGGATCTTTTGAATCTAGTAGATTTAATAACAGAAAAGACAAAGCATAGAATCTTACTTTGTACCGATGATAAACACCCTGATGATATTATTTCACATGGTCATATAAATAATTCTATAAATCTGCTTATAAATAGAGGAATATCCCTTCCAGTAGCAATAAGGCTGGCAACTTTAAATCCAGCAATATTTTTCAACCTTAAAAATAAAGGAGCTGTGGCTCCTGGATTCTCAGCTGATTTGTTAATTTTTAATGATATTACAAATATTAAATGTGTCATTAAAGGTTGCAAAATTGTTTATAAAAATGAAAAAAATGAAGATTCAATTGACATTTTAGATGAAAATATAAATTCTGACAATAATATCAGCAAGAAAAAATATAATATCAACAAATGTAAGTCAAAAGAAAATATTTTGCAAAATGATAAATTTGAAAAAAAGGTTTTAAATACTATTCATCTTGCAAGGTTTAATATTAAGGATTTTCAGGTTAGAGCTTATTCTGATAAGATAAGAGTTATAGGGTGCAAGGATAAAAGTGTATTGACAGAGAATTTAATCATTGAGCCATTAATAGAAAATAATTATTTAAAATCAGATATAAAAAACGATATAATCAAAATATCTGTTTTTGAAAGGCATCACAAAACCGGAATACATTCAAATGGATTTATTCATGGAATAGGCTTAAAAAATGGAGCAATTGCAACTTCTATTTCTCATGATTCACATAATATTATAATAATTGGTGAAAATGATGAAGATATGCTGGTAGCATTAAGGCAAATTGAGATTATAGGGGGCGGAATAGTTCTTGCTAAAAATGGAAAAGCTCTCGATTACATAAAACTACCATATGCTGGACTTATGTCAGATAAACCTATAGCTTATGTGGCGAGGAAGATGGAAGAACTTCTAAAAATTGCAAAAGATGAAATTAAAGTTCGACTGGATGATCCATTTATGACTCTTTCGTTCATGTCTCTTGCAGTTATTCCTGAACTTAAAATTGTCGATAGAGGTCTTGTGGATGTTAATGAGTTTAAACTGGTAGACCTCTTTGTTTATTAAATATATTACGGTCTAAAGCCAAGAATAAAAAACTTGAAAATGCGAAAGCCTAACGTTTAAAGTCTAAAGTCAGGGAAAAATATCTTTATCAATACAGTCAAAAGTCGAAAGTCAGAGAAAATACTCATAATAAATTTTATCCTATTTTTATTTATCTTCTTTCAAAAATGGTTCACCTAATGCTTCAGGAGATCCAATCCTTTTAAGCAGATTTGATCTTGATGTAAAAATTAGTATTATTAATGTTGATAGATAAGGCAGCATCATTAGAAGACTTGGAGGTATACCCAATGGCTGTAAGAGATATTGTAAAATGTATATGCCTCCAAATAGATATGAAGTCCAGATGGCTTTTAGTGGATTCCAGTATGCAAAAATAGTCAAGGCTACTACAATCCAGCCTCTACCTCCGACCATACCTTCTATCCATTGTGGTATATATGCTGTTGAGAGATAAGCACCCCCCATTCCAGCCATAGCTCCACCTATAATTACAGCGATGTAACGATATAAATTAACATTAACTCCCAGAGAATCAGCCGCCTTAGGGGATTCACCCGCTGAACGAAGGTTTATTCCAACCCTTGTTTTATACAATAATATATATGAAAAAATTGCCAGAAAAAGTGCAATATAGAATAAAATATCCCTTGAAAATAAAACCGGTCCGACGATTGGCAATAGAGAAAGATAAGGTATCTTTATACTGGAAAAACGATCAGGAAGAGGAATTCCTATAAAACTTCTACCAATAACACCGCTAATACCAAGACCTATCATTGTTAAAGCCAGCCCGGAAAGTGTTTGCTTGCCTTTCAATGTTATACAGATAAAGGCATGAATTGATGATAGTAGAGCAGCTGCAATCATAGCCATTAAAAACCCAAACCAGACGCTGCCAGTTGATAATGTCACTCCAAAAGCGACAACTGCACCTGTTGCCATCATTCCTTCTATGCCAAGGTTAAAAACACCACTTCTCTCGGCAATAATTTCACCAATAGTACCAAATAGAAGCGGGGTACCTGCAACGAGAGCCCTTGAAAGTGTTGATATAATAAGATCCATTTTGTCCTCTTGATTTAATTTATTAATCTATTTTATCTTTATTTTTATCTATTTTTTCTTTATTTATTCTTTATCTATTCTGATTTTATATTCTATAAAAAACATTCCGATTAAAGCAAAAACTAAGATTAGACCATTGAAAAGGT
>JAAYUW010000017.1 GCA_012517545.1 Exilispira sp. | reverse complement strand
GATTATCCCAGAAGCAAACTCATAAATAATACTTATCTGATATTCACCATCGGTTAGTCCCCTTCCTGCAAAATTGTATGAATTTTGATTTAGTTGTAAATCTGTTTTTTCTACAATTTTTTTATCTTGATTTGTAATAACTATCCTCTTGCCAATAAGTTGATCCAGAACCTTAGTACCTGAATCTTTATAAGCAAAATCCACATTCGTACTATCAAGTAATCCATCCTGATTTGGAGATATAGTGCTGTTTGCAATTTTTATGACAAGTTCAGGTTCTGATGTTATAAGATAAACAGGAATTTCATTGCTATTCTGGTTCCCTGCAAGATCTGTAGATTCAACTTTTATGTAATAAACCCCTTCCTGGTAACTGATATTTGATCTTTTGCCATTCCATTGAATGATGCCGGATATTCCAATATTATCAGATGATTCTATTGGTTTTTTATTTTGATCTAAAATACTGTAATTGCAGCTAGCAACATCTTCCGATATTTTAAATTCAACTTTTGCGCTATTAGAAAATTTTTCTACTGTTGTAAAATATTGTTGTATTGCACTAAGAGTTATAGAAGGTTTTGTAAGATCAACAATAAAGTTCCTCTTTAATGATAAAGGCATGTTACCATTGTTATAGTACACTTTAATATAGTAAAAATATTTGCCTTCATCAAGTTTTTCACTAAAACTGAAATCCTTTTGAAATTTAACAAATTTTTTAGTATATACAATTTGATGATTTGTATCCTCAATCAAAAGATCCATGCCTACAACATTTTCTTTGTTTTCAGCAGAAAATGTGAATTTTATTGAATCAAATTTATTATCATCGTTTGGCGAATAGTAACCTGTATCAGAAAGTACTGATACTTCTTCTGCTTTTCTTACAAGTGAAATAGGCTTTGATTGTATTTTAGATATATTACCAGCAGGATCCTGGATTTTGCACTCCAGAAAATAAGAACCAGCAGGTATTTCATTTCCTTGAGAATCTTTGCCATCCCATATAAAATTATCTTTATCAATTGAATTAATTGGGAAACTATATCTTTCTTTTTCAGAAACTATATATACTTCAATTATCTTATCCGATTTATCTTTCTCTATTTCAAATGTTATATCATCTTGAATTCCATCATTATTTGGAGAAAAAGCAGGATATTGTTCTTTTATATTACCCGTTGGAGTTGAAGAATCTTTAATATATACAAGTTCATTTGATACCGGTGTATTACCATTTTCATAAACAGTTTCAACCTTTATTGTGTATGTTCCATCTGGTAGATCATATTTTTTATCCTTCACATTGATCTTGAAAACTGATGGAAAATCATCTTTATATTCTTCCTGGTAAACTACTTTGTTATCTTTGTCAACAATTTTAATAATAACCTTTCTCAATCCTTCTTTTGAAGAATAATCTATATAAAGATCGATATTGTCCTGTCTGGATGTCTCATTTGAAGAAATATAGTTATAATCATTTCTATTCTTTACTGAAATAATCTCATATTTTATAACCAGCTGAATCTTATCAAATGTTTTAATAATTTGATTTGCTGCATCATCACTATATTTGACAACTAGTTGATAGATTCCCTCATTAGCAACATTTCCAGATTTATTTTTGCCATCCCAGATAAAAATTAAATTTTCATTATCAATATCTTTAATATCATAATTGAACTCTGCAACAACAGTACTTGAACTATTTAAAATAGTGATTGAACAGTTTGCATAATCTTCAAAGTTATTAAACTTTATTGTTGTCTTGAATTTATCAAGATTTCCATCGTTATTTGGAGAAAAAATATTTGTCTCTGGTGATATATCAAAAGGGTCTATGGTATTATCAACAGTTATATATATAGGTTCTGTTTCTGTCTGATTGTATCTTTCATCCCACACTGTCCCTATGACTTTATATACCCCATCTGGAACCACTTTTCCATCTGTATTTGTTCCATCCCATGCTACAAAACCTGGTACCTCAACAGCTTTTTTCTTTTCAAATAATCTTGAGATTATTTTTCCTATAGTAACATAGTTTATCTTTCGAACATCCTGTGCAATAAATTCCTTTACAAGATTGGATGATTGATCATAAATAGATATTTTCCAGCCAGCAAGAAGACCATTGTCTGAAAAATCTGGAATCAAATTTATTTCATCTTTTTGTCCATCATAATTTGGAGAAAAGGCATTTCTCGGTGAATCTGTTTTAACAGTTACCCTGGCTATAGGAGCTTTTTTATCCACTTTTCCAAACGCAAAAGAACCATAAATACTATGAGTTGGTGAAGTTGTTGATGGTGTATAACCATATGAAATATTGATTGAATTTTCCTTCAAAGGAATTGTTGCATAAACACCCAGAAAAAACCAGTTAGAACTCATAATTGAAGCATTGTCGGTTCCAACTGTAAATCCAGCAGCTAAATCAATATAATCTAAAAAACTCAGAATCAATCCACCTTTAAAGTTAACACCAAAAGGGTAGAGATAGAGGTAAAGATCACTATAAAGTCTAGCAAACATAATATCTGCAACATTCAAAAAAGCAAAATTAGCACCTGCACCAAGGCCTATTGGTGGTAAGGTGTACTCTTCGCCTGAATATTTAAAAGTTATAGGTAATCCAAGATTTTTTAATATAAAAGCATAGGAAAATTGCGAAAAAGAGAATCCTTTTGGCACAGGCTCTATCGATGTTAGACTTGTAATCCCAATATCGAAACCAAATCCAAACTTATTAAATCCCATGGTATATATATTTAAGTCAAAACCTGCATAGAAGTTTTCACTGATCAGTTTTGAAAAAGCTGCTTTGAAATCAAGATAATATAAACCAGTATTATTGCCAGCATATGAGCCGAAAAAAGATAGGTTTCCAAAATCTAAAATGAAGTTAAAATAACTTGATATAAATAGAGAATCTTGAAATCCTCCAAAAAGCAAAGAACCTTCATTTGCATACAATACAGCTGCCAGAGCAGGATTTAATGTAAAACTTCCTGAAGATAGAGGATAACTAAGTCCTCCAAATCCTGTGAAAAGGAGTGGAAAACCTCCACCTTCGATCATCGAACCTGTAACAAAATCAACAGAAGAAAAAATGGAAGCCAATAAAATCATCATTATAATAACAAGAATTTTCGAAAAATTATTTTTCATTTTTTTCCTCATTAATTAATTTTCGATAAAGGTTAAATCATTCTATTTATTGGCTTATGCCCTTAATAAAAACCCATCGCCGATGTTTTTGCTTTTTTGAGAAAAAAGAGGTATAATTGAAATTTTGTAAATAATAAAATCCGCCTTTCCTGCACTCTGACAAGATCCATTTACAAGATCTTCTAGCATTTATTAAAAATATTAATACCTCTAAATTATCTATTTTTTAAAAATACTCATATATGTTTTTTATATATTAGCCTGTTTTCTTTATAATATATAACTTATTTTAAGCAAAAACCAAATTTTTTTAATCTTTCATAAATTTATGTATCTAATAATTTATGCATCTAAACGTCTCTTTATATATCGAGTTACATGTATGTCTTAATATTTTTATTACTCCCAAAAGTTAATTAAAGCTGATAAACTTAATTTTGATACTATTATGATCTAAATATTTTTATTGCTCCCAAAAGCCAGTTTATTTTTCAGGTTTAAAAAATACTAAAATACTGTAGTATACATTATTTAATCACGTAGATAAAGAGCTTGTATCTACTTATTAGTTTTAAATTTTTTCAATTATGCAACTTTTCATTGAAAAAGTTCAGTAAGTTTGAAACAGGAATTCGAATCTGAGACATAGTATCTCTATCTCGCACTGTAACTGTATCATCCTGTTCAATAGTTTGGAAATCAACAGTGATACAAAACGGGGTTCCAATCTCATCTGCCCTTCTATAAAGCTTTCCAATAGACCCAGTATCATCATATTGCACAGAATAAACCTTAGACAACATTTTAAATATCTCTTTTGCCTTATTTACAATTCTCTCTTCATTCTTTTTTAAAGGTAAAATAGCAATTTTGATGGGTGCTACAATCGTTGAGAGCTTAAGTACGACTCTTGTTTCTTCTTTAACAATTTCCTCATAGTATGCTTGAAATAAAATCGCAAGCAGCAATCTTTCAACTCCTAAAGATGGTTCTATAACATATGGGGTAATATGAGTATTTGTAACAGAATCAAAATATGTTAGAGGAGTACCTGAATATTCTGAATGTTTTTTAAGGTCATAATCTGTTCTTGATGCTATCCCCATAAGCTCTCCCCAACCCCATGGGAAATTGAACTCTATATCACAGGTTTTATTTGAATAATGAGATAGTTCATCTTTTTCATGCTCACGAATTCTTAAATTTTCCTGCCTTAAGCCAAGTTGCATAAGAAAATTCATAAATGTCTCTATCCATTTATCAAAATATTGAAGTTCAGTTCCGGGATAAACAAAATATTCAATCTCCATCTGCTCAAATTCACGGGTCCTAAAAATAAAATTCCCCGGTGTAATCTCATTTCGAAATGATTTCCCTATCTGAGCAACACCAAATGGAAGTTTTGGCCTGGAAGAGTTAACTATATTGTTAAAGTTAACAAAAATCCCCTGAGCTGTTTCGGGACGAAGAAAAATCTCGTTTGCCTTTTCTTCAACGGCACCTGCAAAAGTTTTAAACATAAGATTAAATCTTCTAACCTCTGTAAAATCCTTATTACCACAATTTGGACAGGCAATATCATATTTTTTCAGTAATTTTGATAATTCAAGAGGATCATTCGATACTTTTTCATCTTTTGTCTTGCCTTCTAAAAGAGTATCTGCTCTAAACCTTTCTTTGCAGCTCTTGCAATCAACCATGGGATCCGTAAAATTTTCAAGATGTCCAGATGCTTCCCATACTTTACTATTCATCAAAATAGCACTTTCTATACCATACATATCATCTCTTGTAATAACCATCTGCTGCCAGAAATAATCTTTTATATTCTTTTTTAAAAGTACTCCAAGAGGACCATAATCCCATGTATTTGCCAATCCTCCATAAATCTCAGAACCTTGAAATACTATACCTCGTCTTTTTGCAAGTGAAACAATTGTTTTCAAATCAGTCATCAATAGTCTCCATTTTGAAAGAACTCTTAAAAGTCTCTAAAAAAATAATATCTAATTATTTACAAAAATCTATAATTAATTTAGGTTCATCCAGCAAATTATATTCTAACTCTTAGCAACTAAATGAAGAAGAGCTGAATTAACTACCATAGCTGGATGAACGAGTATGTATATATTATGTAATACAAATAAAGCTTTAATGCTACAGAGTCGTTCTTCACCACTTGCAACAGTCCAAAATCCCGGGGGAAAAGTTAATTTTTTTTCTCAAATTTGCAAATGCTTGGTTTCGAAGAGCCTGAAAAATATGCATTAACCGGATGGACCTTAATCTGTATTCTCATTGCATTTACCAGTAATAATTCTAAATTTGCTATGATAGAAACTTGAAAGCAAAGTACTGATTATAATAAATGTTTTTCAGTGTTTGCTGTATTCAAAAGTGAAAGTTCATGAATATTAAAGATAGTATTGCATCTTAAGCTTTTTTATTTGATTTATAAATTTAAAAAAATAAAAAAAAGATCCTGAGATCAGGATCTTTGTAAAAATAGGATGAGCAGGAAACGGGACTTGAACCCGCGACATCCACCTTGGCAAGGTGGAGCTCTACCAGCTGAGCTATTCCTGCAAAAATGGGCGATGCAGGGCTTGAACCTACGACCCTCTGCTTGTAGGGCAGACGCTCTCCCAGCTGAGCTAATCGCCCATTGCTGCGTTAACTACGTTTGATTTCTAAACTATAATTTTTTTTTGTCAAGGCTTTTAATATAATTTTTTTTAACTCCTATTTCAAACTTTTCATAAATTAAAAAATAGATAAAAGTTACAAATCAAGCCAGAGATAAGGAAGTAAAATTGACTGGATAACAGGCTTAAGCAGAAAATCAAAAATCATATTTCTTCCAGTGACTCATTTGCAACTTGTTGTAAAAGTTCAGTTAGCTTATCTCTGCTTATTATTTCTATAGGTCTTGATATTGCATAATTTTCTATATCTGCAACCGTATATGATGGAGATATAAGATAGGCTTTTGCTGACTTTGTTATTTTCATTTTATCAAGTATCATCCCAACCTCTCTTTGAGTGATAGGTTCGGAGATATCTCTTATTATATAGAAAAAAACCGGTAATTTATCGATATTTTTCCACTGAGAAGTCGAGCCTATAGTTTGAGCTTCTACACCCTTACCATTGTCTAAAAGCTCTATTTTAACTATTTTACATCCAAAATGATGAATGATTTTTTTCGAAAGTTCCATAAAATTTTCATTTGATAAAAGCAAAAATTCTCTAACATATTCATCATTTTTTAGATGCTGAAATTTAGATAATTTTACAACAACATCACGAAAATTTGATCTAACATTGTAAATAGACTCCCATATATCTATAGCTTCAGGAATTTTGTTCAATCTTTGATAAGATTCAGCTAAGGCATACATAATGTTAAGGTAAGTTGTTGATTTCTTATCTTCTACAAAGGATGCTGCATTTCTAAACGTTTCTATTGCATCATTATACTGTTGCAATTCAAAATAAATTAAACCCAGTGAATATGTTGCATTTAGTCCTAATCTTTTATCCATAGATGCTTTTTTCAGGTGAGTAATTGCTGTTCTAAGTTCACCCAGTTCCTTATAACATAGACCAGCAAAATAATTTGCATCAACTGAATTTGGAGCTGTCTTTAAAGCTGTTGAGAGAAATTTTAAAGCAGTTTTATATTGTTTTCTATTGTAAAATGCTTCTCCAAGAGAAAATATGGCTTCGGTATTTGTTTTATCAATAGATAAAGCCTTCTGGTAATATGAAATAGCATTTTCCCATTTGCCAAATTCTTTAAATATATTGCCAATTTTCAGCATAGTCGAGATATCATCTGGTTTTTTCTTTGCAACGAGTAACAACTCTTTTAATGCCTCTTCAATCTGATTTGATTGTAGATATATCTCTGCCAGTTTGTATCGTACATCTTCCTCAGCTATATTGTACAAATCAAGATTATATCTAAAAAGATAGTTATATTCAGCTTTAGCACCTGCAAAGTTTCCAAGTTGAGTATAACAATCTCCAAAAAGATAATGTAATCTAGGATTATCTGGATCCTTTTCAAGCATTTTCTGACAAATATGAGCTGCTTCGGAATAATCTCCCTTTGACATAAGCTCAACAATTTTTGATATTTTTAGTGGATTGAATATTATTTTGTAAAGAAATATGACTAAAATTATGCCAACAGCACCAATAACTGATACCAATATAGTAATATCCATCTATAATTTTTCCTTTTATTGAGGCTTTATTTTTTAGTTTATCAAATAAATTTGCACTTTACAATAAAAACAAAATATTTGATTTGTGAAAATAATAATAAATACAAATAAATTATCTATTTTTTTTCTTGTAATTTTAATAACCTCTTGAAATAAGATCCCCTCACTTCACCTACCCTTATAAAATCAGATTTTTACGGTAACAAACTTTACCCTTTTTATAAATATAAAAAAATCCAGGTTTGTTAATATTACCAAACAAAATAAATAAAATTTTGTAATCCCTCAGATAATTCTCGTTATAAAAATTATTATTAATAATTCTATAAACTAAAATAAACGAGAATTTACTTTGAAAACCATCAAAAGTTTAATACTCATAGTATAATCAACGATAGCTAGCAACAAATCTCATCATAATAAACTAAAAATCATAAAATATAGCATAAATTATTCATTTACATCCATATTATATTTAAAAATGGATAAATTACAATTTTGAATTTAAAAAGCAATTCAACTTTAATAATTTAAACAAATTTAATTCAAAAATCAATCTGTTAAAATATTGACTGTATAAAAAAAATTTAGACTTTTTTTTTAATACACATAAATAATTTTTGAATAGCAACGATACTAAAATAAATTCAATTTTCAATTGTCAGGAATACTTTTTAGTGTTATAATTATTAATAAGATAATTTTTTTAATGAAAATAAAATATAAGTATTTTTCTCAACTTTTATTTTTTAACATCAGGGATTTTCTAAATATAACTTATCCAATTATTCCAATTTTCTGCTTTTATGATAAATTAAATGTCCAGGGGAAAGAAATTTTTTATATACACAAAGTATTTAAAAATTCTTTAAAAAAAGATATGGAAAAAAGAAATTTAAGATTTCACATTTTACCTGATTTTTTATCTTATTTTATTAAATATTATCTATCTAAATTCTTGCATTCTAATCTTTATAACGATTTCTATACTAAAAATGTCTTTATTAAAACTCTTTTTTTAATTTGCATGATTGTTGTTTTATCTCCTTTAGTTTGTGCTCAGGATTCGCAATCTAACTTTCAAAAAGGTGAAGCATATTACATTGAAGGCAAGTTTCAGATAGCCAAGGTTTTTCTTGAGAAGGCACTCATAGAAAATCCAGAAAATTATATTATATATTACTATCTTGGTAACATTACTTTTTTTGAAGGAGATTTTCAAAAGGCACTTACTTACTATCTAAAAGGAGTTGAATTCAATAGGGACACTCATATATTTTATTATAATATAGCTCTTACATATTATAATCTTCAGCAATATCAAAATGCCATTGATTACTTTCAGAAGGTTCTCAATATCCAACCAGATAATAGTTCGGTTTTTCTTAATATGGGTTTTTGTTATTATTTCTTGAAAGATAAGGAAAATACAATAAAATACTGGACCTTATATGTTCAGAATCCCACAGATCCTGTTAAAAAGGAGAAAATTTTATATTTTATTCAGATGCTACAGGATCCAAATTTTAAGTTTCCTGAAACAAGTTCAACTGGTACTTCAACAGATTCTGCTTCAACATCCACATCGACCTCAACCTCCACAAGTTCTTCATCAACATCTTCTACTTCCAATATCGATACCTCTCTTATTGATAATATAATCCAGACTACCACGATTATAGAAGAAGTTCCACCAGAACCAACGGATAGCGAAGAAGCATTGTGAATAAGGTTTAATTAACTCGTATTGGTTACATGAATATGAAAAAAGATCATAAAATCATAAGGAATTCCTGTGGATAAAAAGATATCGAGAAAGTTTTATCAATAAAAGGGCTATTTGAAGAATTTTTTTTATAAAAAATATCTTATAACTCTTACATGCAAAACAAATTGCATTTTATATAAAAAAATTACAGTAACAAATTTTAGAAGAGATGGCTAAACTATCGATATCACTTTTTGATAAATATGATTGATATTAGTTAAAAAATATGCATTTAAACTTCTAAAGAACTTTACCCTTTATAAGGGCAAAATTAAATAAAATAAATTTTAATATTACCAGAAGCTTATAACAGAGATACACTTAATGCCCGGTTTTTTATACTCTTATATAAATTATTTGAGAATATACATTTAAACTTGTTTGATAAGGAGATGTCTGTGAATAAAAAAAATCTAAAAATAACTTTAATCGTAGTTTCTGCTATTGTGATCCTCGGAGCTTTATTGCTTATCTTAAAACCCTTTGGGTCAAAAGAAAATAATAAATTTAAGTTAATTGAATACTACATATCAAAGCAAGAATATGAATCAGCTCAAAAACTCTTAGAGTCTATTCTACTTACAGATCCTGAAAATGCAAAGGCAAAAGAGTTGCTGGATTTCGTTATCAACGAAAAAAAGAACAGGGAAAACATAGCTACCGATGAAAATAGTAATAAAAATGAACCAGTTATTCAACAGATAGTCATAGTGCCAAAAGAAGCTGAACAAGCTAAACAGCTACCAACTGCTAAAGAAACAGATAAAAACGATAAACAAAAGATAGATGAGAAACAAAAGCAGTATGAAGAACTTTTAAAAAAGGGAGAAGCTGAGTACAAAAATGGAAACTATCTCGCAGCCATTGAATATTTTAATGAGGCTTTAAAGATCAAGAATGATGATTATCGAGTTTATCAGGATCTGGCATATAGTTATTATGCTTCTGATGATGGTTCACTTGAAAACTACCAGAAAATCCAAAAAAATGCTGAGAAGGGGTTACAGCTTAACCCTGATGCTTATGAACTGGACATACTTTTAGGCCAGATATATTATAAGAGTAAACTCTATGAAAAGGCAAAGGACTCCTTTCAAAAGGCCCTCTCTAAAAATCCTAAAAGCATAGAAGCCAGTGTTGGTCTTATGCTTTCATATGCTGCTCTTTCTGATATCGAGAACGCAAAAAAAGTAGCTGAAAATATTTTAAGTCGAGACTCTCAAAATCTTGAAGCTAATCAGTTTTTAGGTTCTTACTATTATAAAAAGGAAAACTGGGATAAGGCTGCTGAACATCTTTCAAAGGCTTACTTGAAGGACAGCAGTAACAAAGAAACAATATGCATGCTTGCAAAAGCCTACTATATGCAGAAAAGATATCAACAAGTTGTCGACCTTGTAAGTAAATCGACAAACACTGAACCAGTATATGTTGAAGAGGCTATGTGGGGTGGCATGGCTTATGAAAAGTTAGGAAATTTACAGCAAGCCATTAAATTTTTCGAAAAATCTGTAAATTGTTCAAATTCCTTTGATGAATCTTATATATATAAGTCATATTTTAATTATGGTTTATTCTTAAAAAAACAGAATGATTTTTATAAAGCAATAACGATGTTCTCAAAAGTTGCGGAGATGGATAAAAGCCTTTTTGCTAAATATCCGGATCTTGAAAAATTGAATAAATCATCATTTACTGAAATTGGATATTGTTATTTCAGCTTAAAAGATTACGATTCTGCCATCACATACTATGAAAAAGCTGTGAATTCGGGTGAAAAATCTTACTCAACATTTTTTAACCTTGGATTTGCCTATTATAAAGCAAAAACAAAACAGGATTTAAATAAATCAGTTACTTATTTTGGGTATGCCTTGAATGAAAATAAAAACACATCTGATGTTGAAACTAGAAATGATAATTATGCAAAGACTTACACATTGATTGCAAATATATTTGTAGCAAACGATAAGCCAAAGGCTTACACCTATTACAATCAAGCTGTTAAGTTCTCTTCAAGCTATCTTGAAACCTATGTCGGGATTTTAGAGTGCATAATAGCAGATAAGGATAAAAAACTTGTAGATTCAGCAAATCTTTTAAAGATAATAGAAACCGGTTCAAGCAGGATAAAATACACAGTCGAGACTAAAAGTTCTGTTGGCAATGCTATTAAACTTTTTTACCTGAAGGCTGGTATTGCTTGCTATAGCTATGAGCTATATGAACCAGCGTACAATAATTGTGCTAAAGCCATTGAGATCGATAAAAAATATGGTGATGCATATGATTATGCAATACAAGCATTAATCCAGCTTAAAAGGTATAAGGAAGCTGTTGCTCTTATTGATATCTATCTTGGTTTTGCCAGCGAGCAAAAAAAGACCGAACTTTTAAAAATTTTAGAGGAAATCTCATCAAAGTCTTAAGTTAGTTATTCTTTAAAGAAAGGTACAATTTAGTTTAATCATTTTCGCTTGATTTTATAAGTTTTAATTTTGTTGACCTTTTTTTAATAAATCTGTATATTATTAATGCAAGTGACTATATATTATGTTTTATTCGTTTGCCAGTAAACAAAAATGAATATTTACTGAATATGCTGTAAAAAGTTTATTTACGTGACTTTTTACAAAGTGTGGAGGATATTGATGGGTAATTATATTGAAGTTGATGATAAAAACTTTGAAGCTGAAGTTTTGAAATCTGAAATCCCTGTTTTAGTAGATTTCTGGGCTCCCTGGTGTGGTCCATGCAGGATGGTTGCTCCTATTGTTGAAGAAATTGCCAGTGAATATAAAGACAAAATAAAAGTATGCAAGTTAAACACAGATGATTCTTCAGAAATAGCCATGAAATATCAGATAGTCAGCATTCCAACTCTTGCCATTTTTAAAAATGGCAAAGAAGTGAAAAGGCAGGTCGGAGCGCTTAATAAACCTGCTTTAAAGAAGTTTATCGATACAAACGCCTTTTAATGGATCCCTTTTTTAGTCAAGAAGTACTTTTTTTACACTTTCTATTAAGACTGGAATATCAAAAGGTTTATCGAAAAATTCAACTACATTTAGCTTTTTTAATTTTTCTTTATCTATCCAGTTCATATTACCAGAGATAACAATATATTTTATCTTTGGATTTACAAGATATATTGCTTCTATGGCAGCATCTCCATTCATCTGAGGCATAAGTAAATCCATAATAATAAGATCTATATTTTCTTTCATAGCAAGTTTAAATGCTTCTCTACCATTAAAAGCTTGAAAAATACGAAAATTCTCAGATTCAAGTATAGTTTTAAGCATGGTATTTAGCTGGGAGTTATCATCTACAATAAGAATATTTTGCTTAGCATACATGGATTTTCCTTTTAAACTTTTTTGTCAAATCTAAATAAATTTATCAAGCCAATTTAACTATTTATTTATCAATATATTAGTGTTTTTAAAGAATAAGTTGATTTAAGGCAGGGACTATCTTTTCAAGAGGAATTTTATGAGTGTAACTGTTATTTTCGATAATTTTCGCAGGAAGAGAATCTTCATATTGAAGCTGAATATTAGGATTAGAATATATATCCTGCACTAAAATAGGATAATTCTTTTCCTTTAAAAAAGAACAGGCTTCAAGTATTTGATCACTTATAAGCATACCAGCAAGTATTATTGTTATAAAGTTCAGATTGTTTGAGTAAGAATCTTTAATAAATTCATTTATAAAACATTTATCTGGTTCTATTTTTTTGATATTTAGCTCTTTATTTTTGCTAACTTGAAAATAGTAACCTGCTTTTGAAACAAGCATTTCCCGTTTTAAAAAAGTTTTATGCTCCACTACACTTATGGGTAACTGAGATTTTTCACTTACTATCTGAACAAACATATCATCAAAGGTTGGTGGCAAACTGGAAAGAAAAAGAACAGGAAGAGGAAAATCCGGTTCAAATTGGTCAATAATTTGATAAAGAGCCTTGGGACCACCAGCTGTTAGTATAATACTTACAAAGTCATATTTCATAAATATCCCTCTTACTTAAAAAGAAAATTATCGAAAAAATAACTCTTGTATATATAATATATTACCTTTATAAATTTTCAAATTTTTTATTGACCTTGACAATTAAGAATTGCTTGTTATTTTTAAAATATATGAAAATAAAAGAGATTATTGAGATAACTCAAGCTACAGTTTATAACTGTCCCGATTATGAGTTTGAAGTATTTTACACTTTTGCATCTGATCTTATGAGTGATGTGCTTTTACATGGCTCAAATTACAGTGATATAGCTCTTCTGGTAACTGGGTTGAACAATCCTCAAGTTATAAGAACAGCCGAGGTCCTGGACCTAAAAGCCATCTTACTTGTTCGAGGTAAAAAGCCTTCGGAAGAACTTATAAATCTTGCTAAAGAGAACAATATAATATTGCTTTCTACAGAGTTTGGCATGTATAAAGCCTGTGGAGAGCTTTATAAGCATAACTTAAAACCACTTTTTTAAACTACGGTAGGTCTACAAGAAAATGGGTGAAGAAAAAAAACCAAAGGCGGTAAAACTTTTTGCAGGTGTTTTATATAATAATGAAATTATCAGAGATAAAGCTTTTAATGTTTTAGAAAGTAAATTTTCAAAAATAGACTATGCTTCAAAACCCATTTTATTCTTTTATACCGATTATTACAGAAAAGAGATGGGTGAAAAAATATTTCGCCAGTATATTTCATTTTCTCATCTTATAAAACCATATGAGCTTGGCAAAATAAAACATATTACAGATGAAATAGAAAAGAAATTTTCTACAGACAAAAGAAGAAATATCAATATTGATGCAGGATATATTTCCCTTCACAATCTTATACTTGCAACAACAAAAGATTATTCACACAGGATAATGATATCAAAGAAAATTTATGCAGAGGTTACTCTTATATATAACAATAAGACTTTTAATCCACTACCATGGACTTATCCCGACTATAAGGATCCGGAAAACATCAAGGATTTTATAAAAATACGGGAAATTCTTCAAAGTCAGATAAAATGATCTCTTTTCCCCGGACTTTATACTTTAGACTGTAATATTTATATTTATTATAATATAAGGGAAAGAAGAGTATAAGGTTGATGAACTTAATAAATAATCATAACTGAACTTTGGAAAAAGTTCAAAATACAATGAAACATTTTCGCCTATAAAGTCATATGGAATTTTCAAACTGTCCTTGAAGATAAGGTGTGCAATATTGTTGTGGTATTTATCAAAAAGATCTGCAAATGCTAATGAACTGATTATTTCATTGTATTTTTGTAATTCCATATCATAAACTTCTTTCTTTGATTCATCAATATATTTTTTCAAAATTTCATTTATTTTCAAATAATCATATGGCTCCATCTTCTTTTCAACCTGTAAATACTCGTTAGATTTGTAATAGTATACAATATTTTCAGTTAAAAATAAAAAGATAGAATCAATGACTTTTGTATCGAGTCTGTCATAGATCGTGTCTAAAAAACTTTGATAATTCAGAACAATGCTATTTTTTACAGGAAAAACAAAGTCAAAATTTATTTTAGAAAGGATTTTTTTTAATTCTTTATCATTAAAGTATCTTATATTATCACAAGCCTTAGATATAATATTAAACAAAGGTTTATCGCTAAAATTAAAATATATAAATGGTGTATATTTATCAAAAAGATTATATGATGAGGTAATAAGACAAATCTCATAAGGAGAAACCGGAAAATTTTTGTATTTAATCGGGAAAATAAATGAATTAAACTTATCTTTAAGTTCCAGGGAGAAAGGATAAGTTGCAGTTATCTCTATCTTTATTTTTTTTTCATCGATATTTTTAATTACAAGAAGTGAATCATTTTCCCTTAACTTTAAAGGAATAAAGTAAAGATTCAACCTATTTTTTTGAAAATCAGAAAAATAAAGAATTGCATCTTCGTTTGAAGGTATCTTTACAATAAAATTGCCGTTATTGTCGGTTTTTAGGTACTCTAAACCTTTGCCACTGAGTATACAGATATCGAAATTTTTAAGTGGTGAATCTAAAAGTAAAACTCTTCTTTTATATTCAATGCTATCATTGTATTCTATATCATTGTATCTTAAATTTACCTTTAACTTTCCATTCCAGTAAGCAGGTATTTGTATAATCTGTGGTAAATATGAAGTTTTTGAGACACAGAGAGTTCCTCCACTGTTTTCAAACCTGAAATATCCGGTAATATCTGTTATCCCGAGGACTTTAAAGTTAAAAGAGATAACAGCGTCAGCAATTTCCCGACCCATTTGATCTTGAACTATTAATTGTAAGTAATTTGGAGTATTAATATTTTGAAAAGAAAAACTGGAAATAATCCCCAATAAGAACAATAAAACCATTAATATTATTTTTGGTGATCTGGTATTACTCATAATAATCCCTTTTCCTATCCTGCCAATTATTTCGACACTTCCGGTTATTGTGCACTTTTAAACATTAAAGTAATAACTGTATAGCATAGTATGTACATATTCGTTCATCCGGCAAATGCTGAATTATTTATAAAAATAACATTTGCTAATGCTTATAATAGTCAAAAATCTAAAGTCTAAAACCCGGAAAGAAGATTTTTTACAATACAGTCGAAAGGCGGGAATAAAGTACTAATTTACTGGATGAACCTTATTTTCACATGGTAAAAAACATCTATAAGATTAAAGACTTAAAATTATCTATTATCATTTTATACAGCCAAAATCCAATTGACAGAGCTTTTTCCGAAGGGTTGAAATCTTCTGTATGTAACCTTGCTATCTCTTCTTTATCTTTAACTCCTAGAAAAAAATAGATCCCGGGTATTTTATCAAGAAAGTAACTTATATCATCAGATATCATCACTTGTTTTGCAATTTGAAGTTGAAAATCATTATTCGTCTTCCTTTTTTTGATATTTTCACATAGAGAAAGAAACTTATCACTAACGGCGATGCTATTATTTACCGGCAAATATACAGAATTTTCTTTATATAAATAGTTAAAATCATAGATACTTTTAAATCCATCAAGAACTGAAACTATGCTGCTGTTTAAAAAACTATACATACTCTTATCCATAAAACGAAATGTTCCACCAATACTAGCTTTAGCCGCCAGAACATTTGGAACATTAAATCCATTTACCTTTCCACAGGTTATTATAGCCACATCGCTACTCTTTTTTTTCCTTGAAAGAAGCGATTGAATCGATGTGTAAAATGATGAAAAAATAAAGGCAAGATCAGTGGATTTCTCTGGTTCAGCCCCATGTCCACCTTTGCCTGATAGATCTATTTCGAACTCACAACTTCCAGCCCAGGCATTACCAGGACAAAAAGCCACTTTGCCAGTCTCAAGTTCTGGATAAACATGAAGTCCAAAAATCAAAGAAGGTTTTGTAAATACCTTGAAAATGTCTTCATCAAGCATCAACTGTGCACCACCTTTCCCCTCTTCAGCTGGCTGGAAGATAAGAAGAAGGTTGCATGGTGGTTTATTTGAAGCATAGTATGTCGCAATACCCAGAAGGATAGCCATATGCATATCATGACCGCAAGCATGCATGTATCCGCTATTGGTGCTACAAAAATCAAGCCCAGTTTTTTCTTCCAGTGGGAGCCCATCCATATCGGCTCTAAAGGCAATCGTATAGTCCTCCATCCCTTCAATAAAGGCAACGACACCAGTTCGGGCTATAGATTTGTGAGGAATATTGAGACCTTCAAGTGTACATTTAATGTATTGCGCTGTTTTAACTTCATTAAGTGAAGGTTCTGGTATCTTATGCAAAGATCTTCGATAAATTACAAGCTGATCAAAAATCAGTTCAATTTTGAAAGACTTATATTTTTCTTCTTGATTTTGCATACAACTTTCCCGCTTGCTAAATTATTTACCAGGATTTTCTATCTTTAGCAAATAATCCTGGTAAACTTCGTCTATACTATTTATCTCTTTTATGAAAAATAAAGGATCCATGTTAAAAAGATTGAAAATTACACCAAAGTGGAGATGAGGTCCTGTTGAAAGGCCGGTACTCCCCATTTTGCCTATTAGTTCATTTTCATTAACTATCTGGTCCTGTTTTACATTTATCGAATCCATATGAAAGTAAGATGTATATAATCCAAGCCCATGATCGATATAAACGCAATTCCCTCTAGTAAGCGAATTTGTCGCATAAACAACCTTTCCACATGAAGATGCAAAGACTTCAGTCCCTTTAGCACCTTTAAGATCAACTCCAAGATGAGTTGAAGAATAAAGATAATTTCCCTTTGAATCCTTGTAATCCCTTTTCTTACCAAAATTTGAAGATATAGCAATGTTTTTCAGCGGGTAGTTGAAAGGCAAAGTGAAAATTCGATAGGGAGTCTTTGTCGAAATTATCTTAGAAATAAGCTTATTTTCCTCATCTATTTTTTCTTTGTTTGAATCCGATCTTATCTGAGCTTTCTCCGGTTCAAGTATTATCACTGAACTTTCATAAGGCTCATAGTTGACAACTGGTACTGAAAAACTTCTCTTTTCACCATTAAAATTTATTTCTATATCTATTTTTTCCTTTTTATAACCCAGAGGTACTGATAAAATAAGGAAGTTATATGCTTTCTGCTCGAATATATCTATTTTATTGCCATTTAACAAAATATCGTTAATACTCCTGTCTAAAATTATTGCTATTTGAACCTTTCCTGGCTGGATATGGGAAGGCAATATTATCTGATATTCCGGGTATCCTACCTTTTCATCTTTTAGTTGAATCTCACTGCTGTTTCCCTTTGAAAAAGTTGTAATTAAAAACAGATTTAGAAGTAGAAAGAAGACAATAAAAAGTTCTAGACTTATTTTCTTAAAATTTTTCATCCTATCCATAGGCTATAAATTTTCCTCCCCTTTTCATATTCCAAATTTTGATTTTTAATTGCTACATTTTTATTATCTATTAAATAGTATATAAAATTTAGTAAAATAATGGCTTTTTACAAAAAAACAAAACCTGGAATATCTAAAACCAGAACTTGATAAGAGAAATAAAAATAGAATTCTACCATTGATTTTTTGATTATAAATGCTCATAGAAATATACTTAAATTTTCAAGAAATACAATACTGATTAAATCAGTTACTCCGATTTTGCCCCCATAAATAGGCAAATACTATCAAGATAAACCGATTTTTTCACTTTTCTCTTTTTTAATGTATTTATCAATAGACCCAAATAAATTAATGACTTTTTCTTCTTTATTCTGTTCCTTTTCTATATTATTTTCCTCTTGATTATCTTTTTTTTCTTCTCCGGTTATTCCATTCTCATGAGATAAAGAACTTTCAGATGGTTTTTCATAATCTTCAACCTTTCCATCTGCCAGATTATGTTTATACTGATTATTCATATAAATTAAGAAAAGGACATAGGTTGAAAAAATGATATCGTACGCAACAGTTCCTTTTAAAAGATTAACTTTTCTATTTCTCATAAAAATAAATTTATCGATATGACCGGATTCATATATTAATACTGATGATCTGATTTTAAAGTCTCTATCAAAAAATTCTGTTAAATCATCAGCATTAATAGAAAAGGCTGAATCATTCATAAATTGTGTAAATCGCATGCTCAATATTTGAGAATTATATCTTCTTAACTTTACTCCAAGATCAGTTAAAAAGTCCTTCATCAAATCATTATTCTTAAACTTGAAAACAAAACATATATTTAACCTCTTTGTTTCTGGTTTGTAAAAAACATAATCTGTCACAACAAAAGCATCCAGAGCATTTGAAGAATAAATAATAGATTTATCTTTTACATTAACTCTTAAGTGTTTTTTTAAATACAGATAAATTTGATAAAAAATAAAAATTATAGAAAGAACTATAATGATATATATTAGTATTTGTCTATCTATACTCATAAAAACCTCCAGATATTTAGAGTTTTCCCAATTATAAACCTTACAAAATGAAATGAAAATAATATTTTAGGTTCATCAGGCAAATTATCTTCTCGCTCTTCGTCTACTTCTCTATTTCTTGACTTTTTCTACATCAATGCAAGATTTTGTATAGCTATTTATAATCTTTCCAGAATAACCCGGGCTCTTTTAATAATGCCCCATTATTAAATACTTTTAATAATATTTATAATGCATCCCAGATTCTGTATATGCGAACATATATTTTTTCACCAATTATGAAATAAGGCAATGTTATGAAAGATAAAGATATACAACAAATTGAACTTTTAAAAACTATGGGTAGAGCGATAATCGATTATAATATGATTGAAGAAGGTGAAACGGTTTTAGTTTGTCTATCAGGAGGCAAAGATTCTATAACACTTATCGATCTTCTTTATAAAAACCAGAAGATTAGAATATTTCCAAAAAGTTATAATCTAGTAGCTTTTCATATAACGCTAACAAAGGAAGATACAAATTATAAAATCCTTGGGGATTACTGCAGAGAAAGAAATATTCCTTTTTATTTCAAGCTTTCAGATCTTACACCTTTTATCGAAAAGAAAGAAAATCATAGAAAAAATGAATGCTATATCTGTTCACAAATAAGAAGAAAGTGGATACTTGATCAGGCGGAAGCCTTAAATATAAAAAAGATAGCCTTCGGCCATACTCTTGATGATATTGTAACAACTTCACTAATGAACATTTTCTTCAATAGAACTTTAGCTTCAGAAGTTCCTAAACTTTCTATACTGGAAGATAAGTTTTGTCTGATCCGACCTCTGGCATATTTATCTGAAGATAGGATTCAATCATATGTGAAAAAACATAATCTTCCGGTTTTTAAAAGTCGATGCACAATAGGAGATGACGGAAGAAGAAAAAAAACTCAAAAACTTATTGATTCACTATTGTTTGAGTTTCCAGATATCAAGGAAAATATATTCGCAGCGTTTAGAAATCCCAGTAATAAATTCTTGCTTAATAATAGTTTTAACCCGCCAGATCATAAAGGGAAAAAATATAGACCATGATAGAAATTATCCTTTAAGAACCTATAGATCCTGCATATTAAGATCTTGCTTTTCGAGACGACTGAAAATATTAAACCAGCTGCATTTATTATCGTTCTCCCTGCAAAACCCGCGCTTACAGGAAGGACCGGCGTCTCTGAAAATTATTGGAGCTACCTTTTTCACCTCTGCAAGCATTATAAAAGCCATTTTCCTTATCTCCCATTGAGCGTGCTGACAGCACCTCAGCTCAAAAAAGTTCAAAAGAGCCCTTGCATTCATCGTGACTATAATATTTGTACATGTAGCATTTGTTAAAAGGTACCTTGCATCTTCTTTTGGGATTCCATCCTTAACCATAAGATCGTAAAGTTTCTTTCCTTCATCAATATATTTTACAAAAGCATCTTTATATTTGCTCTTTGCTATAGAAAGAGGTAAAACATAGGGAACATCTTTTTTCATTGTGACATATCGTTGTGATTGTTGTGAATATGAGGCTATACGATGCCTGACGAGCTGATGAGAAAGGGCACGACTAACACCCTCAATCCCAAAGGTAAAGGAAGCATGTTCAAAAGGGGAAAGATGGTTGTTGTTTAGCAAAATGTTGATAAGCTTTTCTTGCTGCTCTTTGCTATAAAACTTTTTCGAAATTTCCATGATATCGGTATTTGAGTAACATAAATTAGCAGCCAGAGCAATCTGTTTTTCAGGCTCAGCAGTGTGAGAAAGAAGAATTACTTTCATAATAAATTTTAATTAAATAAATAAAAAATACTATTTGGGATTTAATTTACCATATTTCTTTTTAAATTTTTCAACTCTACCTGTTGTGTCAATTGATCTTTCAGATTTACCGGTAAAGTAAGGATGACAGGCTGAACAGATTTCAACATGCATCTCTGGTTTTACAGACATTGTCTCCATAACATTACCACAAGCACATTTAATAATGGCTTTCCCATATTTTGGTTGAATATCCTTTTTCATATCTTATCCTCTTAGTTATTATTCAAATTAATATATTATTCAAATTTATTCTCTCAATTTTAATTAAATTTTATGAAAAGATTAAGTGCTTTTCTGTAAAAAAATATAGTGAAAATGAAAACAAATAATCTTCACCAGAATATTATTGATACATCAAAAAATAAAGACCTGATTTTGAAAAATTGCAAGAAAAATGTTAAATCTAATTTCCATTTGATTCAATCAGTTTTGATGAGTAATTCTTCAATCTGTCCAAAAATTCAATTATAAACTGTAAATATTGTGTGAGGTATACAAAATTTGAAATTATTTCAGAATGTATTTTTAGATTTTTATTTAGTTCACTTTTATATTGACAAAATGTCTCGTAAAATTCATTAAAATATCTACTTAATAGTGATGAACTTGCCAGACCACTTTCTATCAATCTATATATATCTTCAATAATTGATTGAATACTATCTACAAGGAAGGATGATTTTACAAAAAGATTTTTACTTCCTGAGCCACAACTAAAAAGCTTTTTAGTTATCCCTATTTTCTATAATATCATCAAATATTGAATTAAATTTTTCAAAAAAATCTCTGTAAACAGCTTTAAAACCATCGCTTCTAATCCTTCCAGTCTTTGCTACTTCAAGTATCTGATTTAGCTTTTGCTGCAACAACAGATGAGTTTAATGACAAAAGTGCTGTTTGATCAACTATTGTATCCATCTAAGAAGATGATATAATTATACTATTAAGTTTCCCAATTGTTTTCTCAAGGATTTCAAGTGCATTTGCATACCCATCTGCGACTTCATTTAACTTCTTTTTAAGATCAGAAGATTGAGCTGAAATTTATCTTCATTTTTAGAAAAAGTTAAAAGTTGTTCTTTCAATTTTACAAGATTATTTATAAAATCATAGACAATTTTTGAAAATTCATTTCCTTTCATTCTTAAAGATTCAGAGTAAATTATGCTTTGTCTGGCTTGATCTATGGATTTTTGGACACTTTCAACTATAGTCTGTTCCTTTACCTCAAACTTTTTAGCCAATTCTAGCAATTTACTGGATAATTTTTTGTATTTATATGATGAGTAAATAAATTGTATAAGTAACCTGAATGCAAAAATTAAGCCTGAGAAAATAAAATTAAAATTTAAAAGATAAATATGATTCCGTACAGTTGAATATATATCTCTCTCAGGCTTTCAGTCTCCTTAAAGACAACAAAATCGTTATTGTAAGCTAAGAATATTACCAGAAATAGAATTGAAAAAATTTCATAAATACCATTTTTGCTTTTTAAATAAATAAAAAAAGAGATAAAGATCAAAATAAAGATCCAGAGGTAAAATATTATATTAAATATTTGAAACAACTTAAAACCTGAATTTTTATCAAATAATACGAAATCAATCATTAAGGATAGAAATGGTATAATTAACATAATGTGATAAACCTGGAGCAATAATTGAATATAATGTAAAAAGAACAAGAATAAAAAAGAGTAAGATATAGTATGGGTTATATTTGAGAATTGTTTTTTGTCATTGTTTATTCAATATTGTATATTTAACTTATTGGTCATAATAATGCAAAATAGAATCTAGTTCAATGATCCTTTACTTTAAATTTAATTTCAATATTATTGATTTGACTTTTAAAAGGAATAATATTTAAATGCCAGAAAAATCTTTTTTACACGAATTTAATTTATCTTTTCCTGCGGTTTCACAGGATCTCTTTTATGGTTATAAAAAAAGTTTACAGACGAAAGAAATTGATGATTTTTTTAACAATCTAAAAGATTGTATTGATAAAAAAGACGCGATAATAAAGATAGATTGTAGCTCAATTAAATCTATTAATTCAGCTCTAATAGCTAAGATCATCTATTTTGAAAAAAAGGCAGGTAGGGCAAACTGCAAAATATTGCTTATCAATCTTGCACCACAATTTATCAAAATTTTTAAATCTTTGAATATTGAATATCTTATCGATTCGTAACGAGTTTATTGCCCTGTATTTTCTGAATTCGATGAATCCTGGGTATCTCCATAAAAACTATTTGCCCAATTCTCAAGAAAAGCCAGATTTCTCAAAAGATTTTCCAGTCTTTGATATATTATCTCATCGTACTTATAATAACCTGAAATAATTTTTGCATGTTCATCTTCCCAGGTATCAAGCTCTATTTTGTAGTTCTGAAATCTAGATGCGTTTAAAGCCTCTTTTTTGGCCTCTTCCCAATATGGTAATGCTAACTCGTAATAGTATTTCGCATATTTTAAACTTTCTATTATTAATTCTTTGTAGTAATAATTGTAAAAATATATATCTTCCTTATCGTACCTTGAAGCTAGCTGAATATAACTTCGCATAATCAAAAAGTTACAATGCATCTTAAAAAGGTACTTGTATCTAATATACTGCTCCTGCGTATTTATCCTGCATAAAGCCTGAACTACCGGTGCAAAGGGAGTCTCTAAAGCTCTCTGGAGGTAAAAAATATTTTCCATGATATTTGTTGTTTGAAGATTTTGAGATTTTGCATAAAGAATATAGTATTGCTCAGCATATATTATTAGATCTGCTTTTACATATAAAGTGTTAGAAAAAGTCAGTAAAATTAAAACTATAAAGAAAAATAAAAAAATATAAATTTTATTTATCAATCTCTTTTTCATTTTTAACAAACATTAAACCTATAATAAAAAAGACCATGGAAAAAATGACAATGATAAACTTCAATAAAGGAAAAGTGCCAATGGATAAAAACCAATCTGGAGGTATTATCCCTATCCCTTCTAAAACCCTGAAAAAGGAATAAAGATAGTTAAAAAGAGCCGCAAGAACTATCAAAAAAGAATTTGAATTTTTGCTATTTTTTTCCCAGAAAAAAACTGCAGCAAAAGCTAAAATAACTCCGATTAACATGTCACAAATGACAAATAATGTCATGATATTATTCCATAATCTTTATTAATAAATCGTCAATATTGTCAATTGATAAAGAATAATTTTTCTCATTATAGAATAATTTATTTTTATCTTCAATATTATTTGTTTTAAAATTTATATTTTTTTCAGTAAAGATCATCGGAGATTCTGGAGATCCTGAATCTTTTATAGATTGAGCTAATAATATATTTTTTTTCAAACTATTAAATAAAGATTTAAATTGATCTTCTAAAACTCCAGCCGGTAATATAAAAGGTCTTCGGGAATCAATTTTTTTTTCTTTAGTGGCACTTAAAAATTTATCTTCACAATTTGAATGAAAAAAATAGGGCCCATAGCATATATATCCTTTTTGAGATTCAAGTAAGTATAGATACCTTAAAGAAGTAGAATAATAATCCTGCTCTTTAAATATTTTTATTGAGGAAGCCATAAGTTCTATACCAAAAGGCGAAAAAAAAGCCTGAGATCCGCTATCTATATCACTACAATAGCTTCCCTTTGTCATCTTTTCATTATTAAAAATTAAGACATTTTTGCCAAGACCACCACTTAGATTATCGCCAAAAATATATATATCAAAAGGTTGATTATCAGATCCCCTTTGGGGAAGAAATCCATACAGAAATGGAAAAACTCTAAAATCGCTATATGAACCATCGAGAATAATAAAATATCCATTTTGCCTTAATATATGAATAATATAGATCCAGGAGTACTGAATAGCTTTATATCTTCTCAAAATAGGCTGGCTTGCCTTATGAAGAGGATTATAAATCTTCAAAAAAAGTTTCTTTTCAACAGGAATTATTGAATTTAAATATTCATTAATTTTATCGAAATTATCAATATAATATTTTATGAGTAAATTGAAAAAGTTTTCATCTTCCCAGTATGGAAAAGATTCTATATATATTGTTGCTTTAAGTTTGTTAGAGTCTTCTTCTTTATTTAAATCAATTGATTTTTCTATTAGATTTAAAATCAAGTTCCTGTGTTGTTCGGAATCATTCACTTCTCTATTCTGAACTTTGTTGATATTGCTATTAATATTATAATAGTTATTATTTTCATAATTAATAGATTGTACCAGAGATTTTTTTTCTGAAGACATATAGAAGTAAAATATCGAACCTGGATTATTACTTTTAATATAAGCTAATATATTATTTATTTTTAAATATCCATAATTATCATATTCAAAGTTAAGAAAATCTGGAATTTGGAATTTTTTTAAGCTTTTGTCTGATGTTGTTAATATTCTTATGCTGCTATCATCATATATAATTTTAAAAAAATTTTCTATTTCGAAAAATCTCTTATCTATCTTTGAAAGTTGTTTTTTAAAGTTAGAAAAGCCAACATCCGGTAATACAAAGCCCCTTGAGAGATAATTCTTAAAAAGTGTACTTGTTCTTTTTTCAAAAAATCCCCAAATAGAGCTACTTGTATAAGGAAAAAACTTTTTGGAGTTGTTATATGTTTTTAGAATAAAGCTCTTTCCCTTCTTAATCTTCACAAACTCACTCCAAAAATTAGTAAAAAAACTCTTTTTCGCTAAGTAATATCAAAAAAACAAAGCCTCAAAATGTAAGTAGAATACTACATCTATTAAAAAGAATAGGCAGAATACAAAAATAGTCTTTTAAGCTAAAATATCTTATATGAACAATTGTAAAATTTAGGTATCCTGCCTATTTTTTGAAACATTGATTTATATTATTTTTTGTAGCCTGTTACATATAATCTTTTCAAGTATTTCTTGGTAATACAGCAAATGCCCCCAGGTTTAATTTTGTTATTTGAACTCTTCCATACAGACTTTTTCAAGTAACTTGATAGACTCTTCAACATCGTAAAGATTGCAAACTTCCATAGGGCTATGAATGTACCTTGTGGGGATAGATATTGTTCCTGCGATTATCCCGGATTTTGTCTGCTGTATAGCCATAGCATCGGTTCCACCCATCGTGAGGATCTCACGTTGATAGGCTATTTTATTCTTTTCAGCAATCATAACTAAATGGTCTACAAGTTTTTTTGGAACTATGATCCCTCTATCCATTATCTTTATAGCAGTTCCTGATGCCAGCTTAACTGAAGATTGAAGCTCACCCTCTGGTAAATCTGAAGATGTAGTTACATCTATGGCTATGCCAAAATCTGGTTCAATCCTGTATGCAGATGTTTTTGCTCCTCTGACACCAACTTCTTCCTGAGTTGAAAAAACAAAATAGATATCGTGATATGGAGTCTTCATATTGTCTATTAGACTCAATAAAATAGCACAACCAATCCTATCATCAAGGTATGAGGAAAAGAGGCAACCATTTTGCTCAAAAGGACTATTGTACATAATTGCGGTCATACCTATCTCTACCATTTTTTCAGCTTCCTGCTTGTTTAAAGCTCCTATATCTATAAAGAGTTTTTTTTCTGAGATAGAAGAGAAATCTGAATCTTTTTCAATTCCAATAGTTCCCCTTATTCCATTTTCAAAGATTACCTGTTTTGATACAATCCTGTATAATGGCTGATATCCAACAGCTGAAAACCTTAAAAAGCCATCATTATCAATATGAGTAACAATTATACCAACAGCATCCATATGGGCTGATAACATGAGTTTCTTTTTATTTTTTCCATCACCCTTTTTTACAAGTATTAACGAACCATTCGTATCATGAATAACTTCATCCACTTTCCCTTTTGCATAATTTTCTATGGCTTTGCTTATTTTTTCTTCTCTACCAGATGTACCATATTCTGTAAAAACGAAACTATATTTTTCAAGCATTTTTTTCTCCTATGATTTTTTATTTTTTTTAAGTCTATAGCTCATTTCAGGAGTGTCATTAATTAAACTCTAAAATCTTATCATGGATTCCCTGAAATATCTCTAAAAACTATCAGCCTCGTTAATGATTGCTATTGCAAGTTTTATATAATTTTCTAAATCAAATCGATTGACGATCGCCCATGGAGCGTGGATATATCTTACTGGCAAACTTAGTGTAATTGAAGGAACACCACTTTGAGTTAGAGATATAACCCCACTATCTGTTCCACCGGTCACCGTTCTTTTAAACTGGAATGGAATATTTGATTTCCTGGCAACAGATATAGCCCAATCGAGCAATTTCTTATTTGTAATCGTTGAGTTATCCATTATTGTAAAGGCAGGACCAAGCCCGAGTTCCGTTGAAGGAGAGTAAGTTGGTTTAACTTCTCTATCGGAACATGTTGTACCCTCAAAGTTCAGGCTAAATAAAAGATCCGGGACATCATAAGCTGAAACATATCCTCCTCGACACCCAACTTCCTCTGAGACATTGTAACTTGCATACAACGAAACATTATAGGGAGCATTACATAAAACCTCAGATATTGCAACACAACCAGCTCTATCGTCAAATGCCTTACCAAAAATATAATCTCCCTGCCGGGTAAATTTGGTAGTAAAGTATATGTAATCTCCAACCTCTACTCCCTTAACTTCAGCTTTAGTAGATGCACCAACATCTATATACATATCACGAATTTCATCTGCAGTATCGAGCTCAGCTTTCGATGAAAAGTGCAATGTTTTTATAGCTATTATGCCTGGAACTCTTTTTCGACCTATAGTAACTGCTGTTGCCGGCAATATTTTAGGTATAATGCCACCGATTGGAGCAAACTTTATGAGTCCATTTTCGTCAATCTCTCTAACCATCAAGCATACTTCATCCATGTGGGCAGTGAGCAGAACATTTTTTTTGCTCTTGCCTGGCACTTTTGCTATAAGGTTGCCAAGGGGATTTCTTGATATATCTTTTACCTTATCTTTTAGATCTTTTGAAATTTCCTTTACAATATTTTCTTCATCACCAGAACCTGAATTTGCACCTGAATATCTTTCAAGCATTTCTATAAGAGGGTCATTGTAAGTTTTTTTCTCATTTTGAATATTATTATTTGACATTGCCTATCTCCTCTTCAGATCTTAAAAGTTCTTCTTCCATGGCTATATTTGCACATAACCTTGCAGATCTGTATAGATCTTTAGTGTTTATTATCTCTACCTGAGAATGCATATATCTTAAAGGAATACCAAGTAGTGCAGTATAAACTCCTTTTTTAGTTATCTGGATAACTGCAGCATCTGTTCCTGCAGGTCTTGGCTCAATCTCAAACTGAAATGGAATATCTTCTCTATCAGCTATGGATTTAATTTTCCTTACAAAAGATGGATTATGTCCCGGGCCAAAAGAGATAGTAGGACCTTTACCTAGAGACACTTTTAAAGGGTTCCCAACAGGATCGCCAAAGGTAACAT
>JAAYUW010000181.1 GCA_012517545.1 Exilispira sp. | reverse complement strand
ATATGCTTTCATTATCATCTGATTGTTCTTTGCATCGTAATAATCAAGCATAAATGGACCAGTTGAAATGAAAAGATTCTTTTTTGCTTTAATCCATTTTATGCAAAGCTCATAGTCGGATTTAACCTGCTTTGCTGTTTTATAACCAGCGATAGAAGCAGGGATATAATTTGCTGCATTCATCTCTTCAATCTTAGCAAGCACATCAAGGGCACATGTTTCATTGAGTAAATCTGGCTCAACAATTTCTTCACCACTTGGTGTAAAGCTATAAACTTTACCAGATTTAGCACCACCCTCAGCTACCAGTTTACCCATAGCTTCGTATATTGGCCATGGAGCTAAAGTAGTAAAAGCCGGTACACCAGCAGCAGCAACACGGCTTAATTCCATAGGCCAGTTATAATCGAAGTAAGATGTAACGGTACCGTTAGGATTGATAACTATGCCTTTATATACATCTAAGCCTGGTTTTATCTGACTTGAATATGAATCATCGTAGTATTTATCGTTATCTCCATCTTTATTTGCCCACTCAACCATGAAAGCAAATGAGTATAGCATATCTGCAATAGTTTGAACCTGGTCATTGTGGTATTTTGCAAATTTGTATGTGTAAGTTCCGGTAGAAAAACATGTAACACCTTTACCAACTTTTTCCCACTTTTTTGTTGCAGAGTTGTACATAAGGGCAGTCTCGGGAACTGGTATTGCGCCAATAAGGTTACCATCTTTATCTTTTGTGGTTTTTGTCTGAACTTTTTTAGGGTCCCATGTTACTCTCCATGGGGTAGAATCACCAGAATAAGGATTTTCAAAACTACTTGCATCATACATAGGTTCCATAAGAGCTCTGCTATATACATCAGTAAAACCATCTATACCGATAGGGTCCCATGCACTCATAAAAAGAGCACCACGAGCCGAAAACTCTGTGACTCTTAAAACCTTCTTTCCATCTTTTCCAGGTTTAACATCTGCAGTCTTAAATGACCACATGTTGAGTCCATCACCAAGGCCATAAGCCATTCTGCTCTGAAACCTCTCTTTATTTGCAACATAGTACTGTTCCTGTGAGCAGATATATATCCTCATGGCTTCATTTAATGCAATGTTCATGGCTTTAAGAGCAGCATCCCAGTACTCCTGTTCATTTGCAAACTGACCATTAACAAGCATCATGGTAAGATCATCCATCTCCTGATGCTGGTAATTCCAGTAATCAGGATTAGCAGCACCAGGCATGTAACCGTACCAGGGGGCATACATCTGAGCTATAATAAGATCCCACCATTTTCTAGTAGAACCAGCACCCCAACCTTCTGTATAAAGGTGCCACTCATAATCTGCTGGATTACCATTATATGATGTATTGATACATTTTCTTCTATCCCACTCAAGTCTTTCAACCTTAATGCCTGCTTTTTCGATCTGATCAGCTATATAGCGACCTTCTTTGACTCTACCTTGAGGATCATCAACTCTGATAAGGAATTTAACTGTTACATCTTTTCCGTCAAACTGCCAGAACTTAGAACCTTTTGTAAGTCTTCCATTAAGAGCTGGAAGCTTTGATGCTTCGGTTAAAGCAGCGTTGATATCTGCAATAGCCTTGCTTTCATTACCTGTAGCAGTCATACCAAGTTTTGCAGGTATAAGGTTGTACTTGTAAGTTCCAGGTTGACCAGGAGTTGCCATAGTAAACATGGGCTGTCCATCACCCTTAAGGATTTCATCAACGATATATTTTCTGTTGATGAGCCAGTTTAAGGCATATATGACTTTTTGAATGGCAAACGGGTTAAAAAACTCCCCATCCTTTGTTTTAGCTATATAAGGAGCAACATGAGGATATGAGTTGATATTAATAGACCATGTCCCTGAAGGAATCTTGTAAACATCCAGTTTTTGTTTAACACTATCTGGCAATGCTTTAAAAACATCACCCTGGACGCCGTAGAAGAAAACATCTGTTTTCCCTTCAGCAGTGTCTTTCATTCCAACATCTTCCTGCATTCGGACATCAACAAGAACCTGATCTACTATAGGTCCTTTGACATTTGATTGACCGAAGAGGAAGAGGGAAACTATAAGAATAGCAGAAATAATAAGCAATGGAGACAACTTTTTCATCGAATCCCTCCGATTTTTATTAATCTTCGTTAAAGTAGCATAGAATATTTTTTGTACTTTACGAAGATTTTATTTCATAGTTTTTATATAATAATAATTTGAATATGTCAAGAACATTTGTATAATAAATATAAAAATTTAAAAAAAAATGTTAAAGGTAAAAGTCAAGCTGGATAATAGATATATTCTAAAAAAAAGTAAAAATATGAATAAAATATTATATTTATTTAAATTATTAAAATAAAATTATTTTCAAATTATTTGTTAAAGAATTTTCATTAAATAAATTAAATAAAGTCTATGTTTTTATCATACATATTGTTATGAGTTAATTTTAGTCTTGATTACAATATGTTAGCTTATGTATTTAATTTTCTATTTTGATTATTATATATTTAGTTAATTTGTTTACAATTGCTGGAAAATCTGACGATAGTAATAGCTGATATGTATCAGTTAAGTATGTGTGATTTTTATGCTAAAATTGTTTTAAAATTTTGCTTTTTTAAATTAAAAGTTTACTTTACTCTTTACTAAGTCCTATATTTTATTTTTTAGATTATTAAAGTATAATAAGCTCTGTAATTAAAAAGATCTTTCGAACTGTGTTTTTTGAAATCCTTCTATGATTAAAGGTCATAATATGAAAAACAAAATATCTACGTTGCTCTCTTCCAAGAAGCAGTTAATAACAATTTTAACAATTTTAACAATTTTAATATTGGTTTTTATTGCATTTCGATATTATAATACAATATTTCTTTCAGATAAACTGAATAAAGAAGAAATGAAATACTTAAAAGATAAAAAAAGCATAGTATTTACAGGTCAACTTAACTATGCTCCTTTCGAGTTTAAAGAGACTACGGGTGATTATAAAGGAATGATGGTTGAATTACTTCAGTGGATTTCTGTAGAGTATGGCTTTAATCTCTCTTTTGAACCAGATTCATTTGCTGAAGCTCAAGCACTTGTTTTATCAGGAAAGGTAGACGGAATAACTTCTTTATTTTACAGTGAAAAAAGAAAAGAGAAATTTGATTTTTCAGATGTTGTATTTGAGGTTCCAGCATCAATATTTGTTCTTAAGGATAGATATGATATTCAATCATTACATTCTCTATCCGGGAAAAAAATTGCCATTCAAAAGGGTGATTATGCTGTAGAATTTTTAAACCAGAATAATATAAAAGCTGATATACTTTATGTGGAAGATTTTTATATGGCAATAGATAAGCTTATCGAATCAGAAGTTGATGCAGTAATTGGTGATGAACAGGTTGTATGGTATCATATATACAAACAAAATTACCAGGATAAACTTAAAAAAGTTGGTGAACCTTTATATATAGGCGAAAATTGCTTCGCCATTAAAAAGGGGAATAATTTACTTTTAAGCATATTAAATAAAGGGATAAATCGAGCAAGAAAAAAGGAAATTTTAGATCAAATCGAACAAAAATGGTTGGGGATAAACCTTGCGGAAAAAAAGAAAAGTTCAGAGTCAAATATTATTTTTTATATAGTAATTACTTTACTTATACTTATAGTTATCGTATCAATTTTACAAATACGTAAGCAGATTATTGCAAAAAAAATTCTTGAAACGCAGTCTAGAGAAAGGCTTAAAATAATAATAAATTCAATTCCTGATATTATATATTTAAGGGATGATAAATCGAACATAATAGAATTTAACGAATCTTTCAAGGAATTTTTTATAGAGGAGAATAGTGAAAATATAAATAACAGTGGAGCAATTGATACCTCGATATTGGAAGATATCGAAGGCAAAAGATTAACTAAAAGGTCAAAAAAGAAAAAAAATAATATAGATAATTTGTCCGAAATTTCTGTAAAAAATTTTATATTCAATCTTTCCCACACGATGATTCAATCTTTTGAGGAACTATCATTTCATGATCAGCAGATTATTGAACAAAAAACTTCTGAAGTTCGAAATATAAATATGATCAATAAAAATGGAGAAGAAAGACTCTTCCGGGTTAACAAAATTTCCATTCGAGATTACGATGGAAACTATAAGTGGGTCTTGACTATAGCCAGAGATATCACCTTTGAAAAAAGAACAGAGGCTGAGCTTTTGAAGATTCAGAAGCTTGATTCACTGGGGATAATAGCCGGGAAGATTGCTCATGATTTTAACAATATCCTGATGGGAATAATAGGTAACCTCAGTCTTGCAAGAGCCAGTATTGATAAAAAAGATGAACTCATAGAACTACTTGATAATGCCATAGAAGTTTCAGAACATGCGAAAAAATTATCAAATCAACTTTTATCCTTTTCAAAAGGGGGATACCCGATCAAAGAGTTTTTTAATCCTCTCGATGTTGTCAGCTCTGTTGTAGATCTTACTTTAAAAGGAACTTCTGTTTCCTATAAAATAAATTTTGACAAAGATCAGATTTTTGGGATTTTTGCAGATAAAAATCAATTTTTTCAGGTTTTAAACAATATTATACTAAATTCAATTCAAGCTGTTTCAGCAGAGGGGAACATAGAAATAAATCTTGAGTTTAAAGACCTTAAATCTTTTAATAACACCGATATAAAAGGTAATTATTATCTTATCATATCGATTTGCGATAATGGTTGCGGAATTCCCGAATCAATTATGGGTAAGATCTTTGATCCATTTTTTACGACAAAAGAAAATGGTAGTGGACTTGGACTATCTTCTGTTTTAACTATCTGCAATAACCATGATGGTTATGTTTTTTGCAGGAATAACGAAAAAGATGGTGCAACATTTTATGTTTTATTCCCTGCAACTCATGAAAAGATTGATCTTTCCAAAAGGGAGTTACAACAACCAAAAAGCTTTCCTGGACTTGCCATTATCCTTCTTGATGATGATGAAATTGTTATAAATGTTGCAAAAAAGTTGTTTACTTTCTTTAGTTGTAATATAGTTACAGTGAAAAATGATAAAGAGCTTGGCGAGTACCTTGAAAAAGGTAACTTTGATGTGTGCATCCTCGATATCGTTGTCCCGAAATCACTTGGCGGTATAGAACTTATAGGTCAGCTCAGGGAGAAATATCCTGATACTATTTTTGTAGTTTCAAGTGGTTATTCAAGTAGTTCCGTGCTATCAAATTACCGAGAACATGGGTTTGATTTTGCACTAAAAAAACCTTACGACTTTGAGGATGTACAAAATTTGCTCGTTAAAATAAAGGATAAAATAGCGAAAAAGAATAATTGAATGGTATTTTTTCCTTAAGTTAATCGGTTAATCTAATTTATTTTTCTTTTATAAACTATGACATTTATTCTAAATGGGAGTTTTTATGCCATTTTACTATTATCCAGAAAGTTATAACTCTTATCTTAACATTCACCAAACTGAAAAAGCAATAGCAGATATTAAGGATTTTTTTCAGACTACACTGTCCGCCATATTAAAATTAAGAAGAGTTACTGCACCTCTATTTATTAAAACAGGTACAGGGTTAAATGATGAACTTAATGGAGTAGAAAGGCCGGTATCTTTTATTCCAAAAGGATTTGATGATAATGAAGTTGAGATAGTACAATCTTTAGCCAAATGGAAGAGAATGGTCTGTTACCAGTATGCTATAGAAAAGGGTTTCGGTATATATGCAGATATGAATGCTATAAGAGCCGATGAAATACCAGACTCGATACATTCATACTATGTAGATCAGTGGGATTGGGAGCTTGTGATAGATGAAAATGATAGAAGTCTGAAATTTCTGAAAAATGTGGTCGAAAAAATATATTCAACGATAATTGCGACTGAATTTCTTGTCTTTGAAAATTATCAGGAAATAAAGCCAATTTTACCGGAGAAGATAACATATATACATTCCGAGGAACTTTTGAAGATGTATCCCGATAAAGATCCGATAGAGAGAGAAAACCTTGCAGCTAAGAAGTTTGGAGCAATTTTTATAATAGGAATAGGAGCAGTACTTTCAGATGGAAAACCACATGATGGAAGAGCTGCTGACTATGACGATTGGATAACGAAAAATGAGGATGGTTATATAGGTTTAAATGGTGATATTATTGTATGGGATCCTGCTATAGAAAAATCGCTTGAACTTAGTTCTATGGGGATCAGAGTAAATAAACAGTCGCTTTTGAAGCAGCTGGAATTGCGCAAATGTACTGAAAAAGAAAACCTATTCTATCACAAAAATTTAATTTCAGGACTATTGCCTCAAACTATAGGTGGTGGGATAGGTCAATCGAGACTCTGTATGTTTTTTTTACGTAAAGCTCATATAGGAGAAGTCCAGGCAAGTGTCTGGCCAGATCATATTTTAGAAAATTGCAAAAGAAGTAATATTACGTTGATGTAGGTCTATAATTTTTCTGATTTGAAGCATGTGCCCGGATATTTTCTAAAAATTTAAATATACATTTTCATGCATTATTAAAAAGTCGTTTATTTTAATTAAGCTTAACATTGAGTGACACTTTGATTTCAAATTTTTATTTAGTGCAAAAAAGTTGAAAATAATTTCATTTTTCAGAAGGGAGCTCATCTATCATAAATATGATGTATTGACAACTATTCCCATACATATTATGAAATTATATAAAATTTTAAACTAAAAACAATATATCAATGACTCTTCTACCCAAAAAGATGGATTTTGCTTTTTCTTCTTGCTCTTATTAAGGTTATAAAATATTCTCTGACTTCACCTCTATATAATTCTCTCTTGGTTATAATCAATAGATAAAAGTACTTTTGCAAATTGCAAAAATCGAAAATAGGAAGAGCTTTTTTCTCGCTCTTGGTTGTTTTGTGAGGATAAAATTCAGGCTCTCGCTGTTTTGTGTTAATTATCCATATTAATTTTTTTAGCGCATTTTAATAAGACATGATTATTGAAGAGCAAAAAGATATAGCTATTCAGATGTAAAGAAGAGTTTAAATTTTGCTCAATAAAAGCTTTTTTCGTTATGGTACTTCCAGAAGAAGGATTGCTATAATTTATTTCTATATTTTTCAAAATTTTCCCACGGCTTCCAGAGAAGAGCTTAATCTATTATTTTTTTTCTTTTATATCTTTTTTTTCACTGACTCTGGAATTTAGACCTTCAACATTGGTCTTTTAATTTTAGGTTATTGACTTTTACATTCGCATAAATTCACGAATAAATTTAACTGAAATCTTTATATATTTTTAAATTTTACAAAACTATATTTTATGGATAAAAAGATTAAAAAATGTTGAATTCTATTAAATTATGTTCTATAATAGTGTTCGTTATTGTATATGAAGGTAGGAGGAATAATATGAGTAAGAAGATGGTAATTCTATTAATTTGTACATTTCTATTGATATCCATATTTTTTTCAGCAGGTACTATTTTTATCAATATCGGAACTGGTGGAACTGCTGGAACATATTACCCTTTGGGTGGAGCTATAGCTGAGATTCTAAACTCTAAAATAAGTGGTATTAATGCCACTGCTGTGTCGACTGGAGGATCTGTTGCAAATATAAATATGCTAAAAGAGAACTCAATTCAAATCGGTTTTATCCAAAACGATGTTGCATACTATGCCTACAATGGAGTAGAGTTTTTTGCCAATAGTAAATATACCGAGATGAAGGCTCTTTGTTCTCTTTACCCTGAAACCGTTCAGATAATCACACTAAAAAATAAAAATATTAAAACCTTATATGACTTAAAAGGAAAAAGAGTAGCTGTTGGTGCTGCTGGAAGTGGTGTTGAGGTAAATGCAAGACAGATTCTTACAGCTGTTGGTTTAACATATAAAGATATCTCAGTTCAATATCTTTCTTTTGCTGAAGCGGCTAATGGACTTAGAGACGGAACTTGTGATGTAGCCTTTTTAACAGCAGGTTTACCTACAGCAGCTGTTAGAGACATTGCTTCACAAAAAGAAGTGTTTGTTATTCCTATTCCAGCAAAGATTGCTGATTCACTCATATCAAAGTACCCTTTTTATATTAAAACTGCCATACCAAAAGATACATATCCAAGCATGACCGAAGATGTATCATCTTTAGCTGTTCTTGCTATGCTAGTTGCCAGAGCTGATATGACAGATGATCTTGCTTATTCTATAGTTAAAGCCATATTTGAAAATCTTGAAAGACTTCAGGTAGCGCATCAGATGGGAAAGTTTATAAAAAAGGAAAATGCTCTTTTTGGTATCTCTATACCAATGCACCCTGGTGCTGATAAGTATTTCAAGGGTAAATAATTAATTTTTGTAAGTACTTAAAAAGTGATATTAATAAACTATTTTTCATTAAAATATTTTGACTCTCAAATTCATATTTGTTAGAAAATAGAATATATTTCATGATTTAGATGTCTTATATTCAAAAATGTAATGGTATTTTAGAGTATATATTTATTTTCAATAGATAAACATATCATATTAAGGAAGGGGGAGTGATGTCCGATTCGCAAAATCAAGATATTCAAAAGATAATGGAGAAGGTTGATAGGGAGTCAGCCCACAGAAACCTGACCGGAATTCAGGGTAAAATAATTTTTCTTCTATGTATTATATTGAGTTTGTTTCAAATTTTAAATATCTTTAATGTTTTCAAAATCGATGCACATCAAACTAGAGCTGTTCATCTTGCCTTTATTCTTTTATTGGTTTATCTTCTGTATCCGATATCCAAAAAATCAAGAAGAGATAGAATAGCCATAATTGATCTTATTTTAGCTATAGTTTCTTTTACGATCATGTTTTATATAATAGTATTTTATAAACAACTCGTAATGAGAGCTGGTATTACAACTACTTTAGATTATATAGTTGGGGGTTTAGCTATACTTCTTATACTTGAAGCTGCCAGACGTATTATTGGCTTACCTATGGTGATAATAGCCATTATATTTATCTTATATGCTTTATTTGGTGAGAATATGCCAAACCTTATAGCTCATAAGAATGTTACTCCTAAACAACTGGTAAATCATCTATTTTTTACAACGGAAGGTATTTTCGGGATACCGGTTGGAGTATCTTCTACATTTTTATTCATGTTTTTACTTTTCGCTGCTTTTATTGAAAAAACAGGTGTCGGAAAATTATTTATAGATATAGGAAATGCTGTGGCTGGTTGGGCGTCAGGTGGTCCTGCAAAGGTTGCAATAGTTACAAGTGCACTTGAAGGTATGGTTGAGGGGAGTAGTGTTTCAAATGTTGTAGGTTCTGGTAGTTTTACTATTCCAATGATGAAAAAACTTGGTTATAAACCAGAGTTTGCCGGAGCTGTTGAGGCTTCTGCTTCAACTGGAGGACAGATAATGCCACCGATTATGGGTGCTGCTGCATTTTTGATGGCTGAATTTCTTGGTATAAAATATACAGATGTCGTAAAATCTGCAATAATACCTGCAATACTCTATTTTGTAGGTGTTTTTATGGGTGTTCACTTTGAAGCTAAAAAGCTTGGACTTAAAGGTACTCCAAGAGATCAGCTTCCAAAATTTTCCTATATTTTAATTCAGGAAGGGCATTTACTTCTGCCTTTGATAGCAATAATATATCTACTTGTAAGTGGCTTTTCTCTTCAATTTGTGGCTCTTGGTTCTATAATTATTGCGATAGTTGCTTCATTTTTCAGAAAATCAACAAGAATAAGCTTAAAGGACTTTTTTGAAGCACTTGAAAAAGGCGCAAGATCGGCACTTGGGGTTGCTACTGCCTGCGCTACTGCCGGCATAATAGTTGGAGTAGTTACAAAAACCGGTCTGGGTTTAAAACTTGCAAGTGCACTCATTGTTATAGCCTCTAACCTTGCAGTATCTATTGGAGGAGTAATTCAATCAGTAAGATCTTTTTTTTATAACCTTGTTGGTGTCACATATTCAGCAAACCCTGAGATGCTAATTTCCTCTTTAAAAATAATTTTTACTCTCTTCATGGCTATGTTAACATCTATAATATTGGGGATGGGTGTTCCCACTACAGCAAATTACATTATAACTTCAACAATAGCTGCTCCAGCACTATTATTGTTATCTGTTAAACCAATTGCTGCCCATATGTTTGTGTTTTACTTTGGTATAATAGCAGATATAACACCTCCCGTAGCTCTTGCTGCTTACGCAGGTGCAGCAATAGCTAAAGCAGATCCTTTCAAAACTGGAGTCACGGCAACAAGATTATCAATAGGAGCTTTTATTGTACCTTATATGTTCGTACTGGCTCCTCAGCTT
>JAAYUW010000180.1 GCA_012517545.1 Exilispira sp. | reverse complement strand
GTGGTTTTTCCTGGAATTTAGACTCTGGGCTGTCGTATAGTCAAGTTTATTCTGCTGGGACACTATTCATTGCAAATTATTCGCATACTTTGGACTGTCGTATAGTCTAGTTTATTCCAGGACTTTCTATTTTAGACTTTAGAATGTAGATTTTAGAATTTTATCCATATCTTTCCAGCATCTGTTTAAAAACTTTTAAAAAGGTATCTAAATTTTTATCCTCGAACTCATCAAAAAAGCTTATTCTTATTCCATTTGAAGCGATGTTATCAGGCACACCAAAGTATAGATTATCCTTTAAAATCTGTTTTTTATTTGTAGAACAAGCTGAACCTATTGATACTGCTATACCATTATCATTAAAAATATTTTGTACAACCTGAGCAGGAAGTTTTTTATTATAAATTTTTACTATAAAAGGAGAAAATAAAATTTTCTTAGAATTTTTCTTGTAGACTTCGTAATCGTCTTTAAAATTTAAGTCATTTAAGTCATTATAGTAAAAATCATCTAGAACAACAAGATTATCGAATAAGATTTTATCATTTTTTATCTTTTTATATAGTTTGATCTTATATTCAAGAGCTTTTTTTAGTCGAGCATCAAGTTCTCCTTTTAAAAATTCAACGGTTTTAGCCATGCTAACAATAGCTGGTAAATTCTCGGTAGATGGAAAAACTCCGCTCATCTGATTTCCACCAAATAAAATAGGTTTTATGCTTCCGATTTCCTTCAACCACAATATTGCAGCACCTTTTACAGAACCAAACTTATGAGCTGACGCAGTAAATGAGTCAATATAATCAAAAATGGATTCGACCTTCTTATCTTCGTTCATACTCAACATAAATTCTTTGAAGGGAAGTTTCATAAGACCCTGAGTTGCATCTATATGTATGTAAATATCTGGAAGAGTCTTTTTCAATATTTTTGCTATTTGTAATACCGGTAATATCAAGCCATTTTCGTTGTTAACCCATTGAAGAATAAGTATATCAACTCTTTCCTTCTCAATTATCTTATGGTATTGAGAAATAATATAGTTTTCAAACCCTTTCCCAGATCCATAAATGGATTTCTCATTTGATGGTTTAGTGTACTTATAAAGTCCTGGTAAATCTACCGAAAAATACTTTATCTCATCAAGAGATTTAACTGGTTCAACCAGTGATGGATGATCAAATTCTGAAAATAAGACTTTAACAATATGATCATCATCGGTTTTTAAATGTTCTTCACAGTTTTCTAAATTATTTTTTTCTATTTTTTCAACTCTGGTTTTCCTTTTTTTCAATTTTTGCAAAAACCTTACCCGGCCAAGTATAGCAATATTATTTGCAATAGTGGCACTCGGGACAAAGATAATATCACCTTTTTTAGTACAAAGCATATTCTGAGTCTCATCATTTGCCTGCAAAATCATATTTTTAGATAACTTACCAACACCATGATCGGAAGATGGATTCCCATAGCAACTTTCACAGATTTGATTAAAAGCATCAACAGCAACTTTTAATGGCTTTGTAGTGGCTGCATTATCGAAGTAGATAAATTTTTTATTTTCTTTCTCTTTCATATTGAGTAATAACATTTTTCCTTTTAAATTATTTCAGTTTTTCATTGCTGAATACTTTGCAATAATTCTTAAATCTATATTTATCTTGTATTAATTTATTGGTTCAGATTTATACTCTTTTTTTAGTTATTATGATAATACATTATTTTTATTTAGTATTTTTTACAATGTTCAACTTTTATTTTATATTCTTCAATCTAATTTTTATATTTTTATTAAATTATGATATTAGCAAATAAATGCAATCGACTTAGCAAAGGACTTTGTGCAATTTTAAAGTTTTTTTTTGTATTTTTTAATAAAATGTATGATTAAATTAGCTCTTAATTTTTAGTATTACAATAATTTTGTATCAAATTAAATATTTAAAAAAAGATACATTCCTCCAGATTTCTATTAATTTTAATTTGTAAAAATCAAAAACAAAAGAAATAAGGGCTGTTATTCAAAACCTAAGATATTGTAGCAGGCAATTTTAAAAGTAAAAGAGCATTTTTTAGAAATGTTTAGATGATCTTCTTAAAGTATTTGAGATTAAAAAACTTCCCACAAAAATGTGGACACAGAGTTAAGAGGAATGGCTCTTCGCAACTAAATATGGGTAATTTGAGAAAAATATTGGCTCTTCTACCTGAGTAAATGTAGAAAAAGATAAGTATTAACCTTATAAAACAGCGAAGAGCGAGAAAATTTGACGAAAATAAAAGAAGGAGAAACTCTATGTCACAAAAAAGAATAAGAAGGAAGTTTGATAAGGAATTCAAACAAGAAGCTGTAAAGATAGTACAGGAAAGAAATGAATCTGTGGATACAATAGCAAAGGAACCTGGTATTATTCCAGAAAATCTTAGACGTTGGGTTATAGAAACTGAAATAAAAGGGAACAATGCATTTCCTGGAAATGGTAAACAAATAGAAACCGAATTACAAAAACTACAGAAAGAACTGCAAGATGTGAAGGAGGAGAGGGAAATATTAAAAAAAGCCCTGGCCATTTTCTCAAGGATACAAAGATGAAATACCAGTTCATAAATGGACATTGCTCTGACTTTTGTATTGAGAAAATGTGCAAGATTTTCAATGTTTCCAGAAGTGGCTATTACAGTAGGCTTAAACCAAATAAAAAGAGTTCTGTTGATACCTTGCTATTGTGCGAAATTAAATCAGAACATGAAAAAAGCAAAAAACAAGATCAGCATTGCATAAAAAAGGAATAAGAGTTAATCACAAGAAGATTGAGAGAATTATGAAAGAAAACGGTATTCGCTCAAAAACAAAGCGAAAATTCAAAGAGTGGTTGGATGGTCATTTAGTGCCAGGGTGGATACAGACTTAGTCATAACTGCACTTTACCGTGCGCAAGAAAATCGAAGACCTTCGCCAGGACTTATTTTTCATTCTGATAGAGGTTCACAGTATGCGAGTGAAAAGGTTCACACTTTCATTAAAAATCACAATTGGCTACAAAGTATGAGCAAAAAAGGTGATTGTTGGGATAATGCATGCGCTGAATCATTTTTTGCTTCAATTAAGACTGAAGAATTGTTTCATGATCATTTTTTAACAAGAAAAGAAGCTTTTAGTTGCATTTTTGAGTATATTGAGATATTTTATAACCGACAACGATTACATTCATCTTTAGGCTATAAAACCCCTGAAGAATGCGAGATAGCATAACACTTAACTTTTTGTCTACATAGCGGGGGGAACACCATTTACCCTGCATTTTTTATTAATATTTCTCGTTATGTGTAGTAAACATCTCTATTCTTTAACTTTTGGAAAATTATTTTTTATAACATCTTCTATCCCGGTTAAACCATCAGTAACAAATAGCAATACCCTTTCCAATCCCCTTGATTTTAAATCTTTGAAAATGTCGTCCCATACACTTGCACTTTCTTGTGGATAAATAT
>JAAYUW010000179.1 GCA_012517545.1 Exilispira sp. | reverse complement strand
GAAATATTATACCAAGTATTGTTCCAGGAATTACCTGAAAAAGAGCAAGGAATATTGATACAGTCTGTTGAATCTTTGATGAATGTATTATTAGACTTAGCAAAGTCCCTACGACAAGTGACATAAAAAAACCAGCAGAAGTTCTATAGATACTCAATAAAAAATGCTTTGAAAAATCAGAACTAAAGAGTTCCCCAAAACTTTTAAATACTTCTAAAACCCGAGGGATAATATAAGGTGGATACAGTAATGAAAGTATCCACCATAGTAAAAGAAAAATAAGTAAAGATGCTAAAGTATGCTTAATAGATGAAAAAAAAGTTCTGATATTCTGCATCCAGAGGTGATCCTATATTTTTATAATACTCATAAATTTCATCCAAAAGTTTTTGACTATACCAGAGTTCAAAGGATGTATTCCCAAGTGCTTTTAGTAAGATTGGTTGCGGAAATTTAAAATAGGAGGCGGTTTTTTGAACAGCAAGCGATGGATTTGTTTTTACAAGTTCTATGGCTTTTGCCAGTTCATTATTCAGCTGTTTGATATAATCAAGATTTAAAGCAGCCCAATTTTGCATGACAAATCCACCAACCTGCGGATATCCATTCTTTTTGCCAGTCCATTTCTCATACATATCCTTGAAGCTAAAAGACAGATAAAGGTTTGGTATACCTTGCGCCTGTGATACAAAAGGCTCTGGTAGAGCAACTGCTAATGCTTTACCCTGTTTTAGAAGTTCAAAAGATGAAGCAAAAGGGGCGTAAATGGGAGAAATATCTTTTTTCCATTCCAAACCTTCTTTAGAAACAAAATATCGGATTATCTCCTCGATAGGGGAGCCTTCAAATGGGATATATATTGAAGAACCTTTTAAATCCTTGAAAGAACTTACTTTTTTCCCGTAAGTTACAAGGTATGTTAAACCAGTTACATGTGAATTTATTATTGAAACAGGGGTTTTATTCTTATAAAATGCAAGCCCTACATCAAGACCGGTAAACAAAATTTGAGTTTCACCATTTAGAAAGAGAGCTGATGCCTGTGAATGGTCTGTAAAAATGGTAATCTTTGTATTTGGAAGATTTTCAGCAGCAAGTATCAGGGGAATTGATGTGGGAGTAGCTGGTCCCCATATATTTACTGAAGATACTGGTGCACTAGCAAAAAAAATAAAAAAAGAACAGATTAACAAGACAAATAGAAAATAAAACTTTTTCATATAACCTCTCCTTAACTAAAACAATAAATATATACAAGGGTTAATTCTAAATGAATAAAGAAGGGAGCTTTCGCTCCCCCCTTTTTTTTATTGTAAAAAATATCTCATTTAAAATAAACTTTAATTGCTATAAAAAGTAATTTTCAAGCTCTTCCTTGAAATACTTATCTGCTGAAGATATTGGAAGGATCAAAGATTGGCCAAGGGGACAAAAAGAAGTTTTTTCCATGGTGTTAGCAATATTTAACATCTCTTCCCATTCCTGTTTTTTAAGTTTTCGTTTATAAAGTTCCATGGATTTATCAAAGAGTATCTTTGTTCCAATTCGACAGGGAGAGCATTTCCCACAGGACTCATGCTCGAAAAATTTCATAACAGATCTTAAGAAATCAGGTATTTCTGTCTTTTGATCGAGGATCAATATCGCTCCAGAACCTAAAACGGCAGCCCACTGGCCGAGAGAGTCGTAATCCAGAGGTGTATCAAGCATTTTTTCCGAAATCAAAGCACCTGCCGAGCCTCCTATCTGAGCTGCTTTGAAAACAGATCCAGCACACATTCCACCGGCATATTCATTTATGATCTGGCGTAAAGTTATACCCATAGGAACTTCTATGAGACCTGGATGATTCACTTTACCAAGGATTGTGTAAACTTTGGTTCCAGGAGCATTCTTTGTACCAAAGGAACGATACCAGTCTGCACCTTTAAGCAAAATATTGGGAACATTGGATAATGTCTCGACATTATTCACAATTGTTGGTTTATTTCTAAAACCTACCTGCCCTGGGAAAGGAGGCTTAACTCTTGGATGACCTCTTTTACCCTCCATAGACTCTATAAGAGCTGTTTCTTCTCCACAAACATAGGCTCCTGCACCTTTTCTAATCTCTATATCGAAGGAAAAATTGGTATCAAAAATATTCTTACCAAGAAGGCCATATGCTCTGGCATCATCGATAGCTTTTTGAAGTCTTTTGATCGAAAGGTTGTATTCACCCCTGATATATACATAACCCATAATAGCGCCAATAGCATATCCACAGATTAACATACCTTCTATAAGTTTATGTGGATCTCCTTCAAGTATAAGTCTGTCTTTGAATGTACCAGGTTCACCCTCATCGGCATTGCAAACAACATACTTTTCCCCTGGTAAAGGAGATGTAAAGCTCCACTTAAGGCCCGTTGGAAAACCTGCACCACCTCGGCCACGAAGACCAGATTTCTTAACAATATCAACAACTTCATCTGGTTTCATGGTAGTTATGGCCTTTCCAGCTGCTTCGTAGCCCATGGTAGCGATGTATTCGTCAATGGATTCAGGATTTATAACGCCAGCTCTCTCAAGAACTATCCTCTGTTGTTTTTTTGTAGTTTCAACAGCAGGAGAGATAGTAATATTAGGAATATCAAACGATTCGGATAGAACAAGCCTTTTGACTGGTCTTCCCTTTAAAAAGTGTTCATTAACTATCTCTTTAACATCATTTACAGTAACATTTGTATATAAAACCGAATCAGGGAAAACTAGAATAATAACACCTTTTCCGATAAGGTTTATTGAGCCAGTTTCTGATACTTTTATCTCATTTTGCAGCGATGCATTTGTAATTTCCTTTTCAAGTTCATATTTGACAGCATATGCACCAGCATCTATGGTATTTTGATCTATTACAAATAAGGCGTGGGTTCTAAACATTTGAACCTCCTTTTGCTCTTAAATCATCAACTATCTGTTTTATTTTATCTTTAGTAAGATTTCCATATACGACATCGTTTATCATACAGGCTGGTGCAACACCACAAACACCAAGGCAGGCACTTGTCTCAACTGTGAACAACTTATCTTTTGTAGTTTCACCAACTTTTTCAAGTCCTAAAACATTTATGAATTCATTAATAACATTTAAAGCTCCAGCAACATGACAGGGAGCTGACTCACATATCCTGATAATAAACTTTCCTCTAGGTTTTAAAGAGTACATGGAATAAAATGTTGCTACGCCCATAACCTTTGATAAAGGCAAATTAAAATAGTCTGCAATATTTTTTAGATCTTCTTCACTAAGATAATTTTCTTTTTCTGCATCCTGGATATCATGAAGAGCAAAAAGTAAATTCTCGGCGTTTGGCGGATATTTTTGTAAAATCCTTTTATCCATAGGTGCCTCCATTAATTTTAATTGAATTTTACCATAGGGTTTTTGAATAGCTCAAACTACTGGCTATTTAAGTTAACTCAATTTGTAGTTTTGCTTATTGATGCTGCAAATTCGTCTTTATTCACTGCTGATTTAAGTTAACTCAATTTGTAGTTTTACACTTTTACAGTAAAGCATCTCTTTTTATATAATGAGTATGTAAAAGCTCATGAGATTTATGCCCAAGTGGTTTCTCTAGAAAATCCTCGTATATTTTTTTGATTTCGGGATTTTCATGAGATTTTCTTATCTTCATGCCACCATCTTCGTCATACAGACCTTTTGCTCTTTCCAATCTTCTTTCAAGTGTCGAACCATAAGGCTGACCACCGCCACCAACACAACCACCAGGACATGCCATAATTTCAATAAAATGATAAGGTGAAGGTTTCCCTTTCTCTTTAGCTTCTTTAACCTTATCCAGAACTTTTCTGGCATTACCAAGTCCGTGTGCGACAGCACAGGAAAGAGTTGTTCCTTCTACATCAATAGTAAACTCTTTAACACCTTCAAAACCTCTTGCCTCTTTTATATCACATGAATCAAGAGCTTTGCCCGTTACAAGTTCGTAAGCTGTTCGCAGGGCAGCTTCCATAACACCACCAGTAGTTCCGAAAATCGTAGCAGCACCGGAGTAAGAGCCCATAAGGTCATTAGGTTGGGCATCATCTATTGCTGCAATATTTATACCAACTTGTTTGACCATCTTGATGAATTCTCTAGTCGTTAAAACATAATCAACATCAGCAAATCCACTGGAGCGCATTTCTGGTCTTCTAGCTTCAAACTTTTTTGCTGTGCAGGGCATTATAGAAACAGTAACTATTTTTGCAGGATCTATATTGTACATCTTAGCAAAATATGTTTTTGAAAGAGCACCAAACATCTGCTGCGGGGATTTACAGGTGGATATACACTCTGTAAGATCTGGATAAAATGTTTCCATAAACTTTATCCAACCCGGGGAACAGGAAGTGATAAGAGGATATGGACCATTTTCATGAAGTCTCTCTATAAACTCACTTCCCTCTTCCATAATAGTTAAATCTGCAGTAAAGTTAGTGTCAAAAACATAGTCAAAACCCAACATCTTAAGTGCATTATACATCTTACCAACAAGATTTGTTCCCGGGGGAAGGTCAAACTCTTCAGCAAGTGAAACTCTAATAGCTGGAGCTTCCTGAACAATAACAACTTTATCAGGATTATTTAAAGCAGCCCAGACTTCATCTATCTCTAGCTTCTCATGTAATGCTCCTGTAGGACAAACAGAAATACACTGGCCACAGTTTATACAAACTGATTCTGCCATGCTACCAGATGGAGTAGTAATCTCTGTGTTAAAGCCTCGCCCCATAGCCTCAATGGCAAAAACGGTTTGAATATCCTGACATGCTCGCAGACATCTACCGCAGAGTATGCACTTTTCTGGTTCACGGACAATAGAAAGTGAACTATCATCTATAGGTTTTTTTGTTAAAACTTTATCTATCTTTTCTCTATCTATTCCCAGTTGTTGAGAAAGAGCCTGCAATTCACAATCCCCACTTTTAATACATGTAAGACAGTCATCGGGGTGGTTGGCAAGAATAAGCTCAACAACAGTCTTTCTAGCATTTATGATTTCAGCACTTCTAGTTATTATTTCCATATTCGGAGTAACAGGTGTTGTGCATGATCTTTTAAACCCTTTCTGACCTTTTACTTCAACTATACAAACACCACAATTTCCGGTTGGAGTGAGATCTTTATAATAGCAAAGCCTGGGTATTTCAATACCAGCATACTCTGCAGCCTGTATAATAGTACTACCATTCGGAACTTCAACTTTTTTGCCATCAACAATAACAGGGATGGTAGAATTCATAAATCCTCCTAATAATCACATTATAAATGTTTACTTACTTTTATCATTTTAAATAATAAATGCAATATTAAATTTTTTCACTTTAATAATTAAAACTCGCAACTAATCTCGTAGCGATTTTTTTTGAATCTCTTATTGTCGTATATTCTTATTTTATACATTTTCATACATTTTTTTAATCAAAAAACATAAAAGGACACAGATTTCAACCTTTACTTATTCTTCTTTTTATATAATATCAAACGGAGAAAACAGTATAGAACCATATTTTGATTTTTTTCTAAATGAATTTTCAAATTTAATAAACATTTTATCTAGATTTTAAGCTATCAGCTTTTTATAACAGACAAAAAAATAAGAGCTAAAGACAAAAGTAAAAAGTTCCTAGAAAAGATTTTAAATTTTTTTCTCATTTAGCCTTACTTAATTGCGAAAAATCTATCTTATTCTTTTTATGCATTATTCAAACTACATAGAAAATAGATCAATGAAAAAATTTAAGAAATTTATAAAAATAATTTGTTTAATTATACTGGCAATAAACCTCATCTATATTGTAGTAGTTGGTATTTTATCTATTTTATACAACTTTGTTAATCCACCAATTACCGGACTTATGATATATAGAAATATTGTTTCCCATTATCCTATAAAGGCAGTCAAATTCGTCCCACTTAAAAGCATACCAAAATCAGTTCAGAGGATGGTTATTCTACTGGAAGATTCTCACTTTTATAAGCATTATGGAATAGATTTTGAAACTATAAAAGAATCCTACAGAATAAATAAAAAATATGATAAGATCATTGCTGGTGGAAGCACCATAACCATGCAACTCGCAAGAACCCTTTTTTTAACACCAAATAGAAATTATGTAAGAAAATATTTTGAGGTTATTGCCACTCTTGAACTTGAACTGTTTTTATCAAAAGAGAGGATACTTGAACTTTATCTTAATTACGTTGAGTATGGAAAAGGGATTTTTGGGATCCAGGCTGCCTCATATTATTATTACAAAAGGCCTATCAGCAAGATTTCACTTGATCAATATGCTCGCCTTGTAACAATAATTGCAAGTCCTATTAAATATAATGTATACAACCTTGAAAAAAGTAAAAAACTTAGATTTCGATATCAATTTTTACAGGAAAGATATGGCATACAATGATAGTCAGGACAATAAAAATCTTAAAAATTCCGTATTGTAGATCCTTATAAACCGATACTTTAATAATCTATTATAATTTCCAGTTAAAGTGCAAATTACAATCTACCTTTTGTCAATCTATACTTAGAATAATAGTACCATTTTGATTATGGCATATTTTGTAAAACACAAATATTACTTTATACAGAACTTTTATATTTAGTATTCTGAGCATCGATTTTATTGATAAAATTATTTTTTCAGGACTATTAACTTTTGTACTTTTAGCCGTAATAAACATGTGCAAATGTGATTTTTAAAATAAGTAAGCACTTACTGGATAAACAAGTATACATATGGTATATATAGTAGGTGTTTATTCCTTTGATGATAAAAAGTCGCTCTTCGTTAGTTTGTATGACTTAGCCATATAAAAAAGACTGTAAAGAACCTGACAAGAACGCAGTAGAGGATAAGTCAAAATTTTAGAATATAAAAAGATAAGAGGTAATGCAAGATGCACCATTTTTTTCAAGATAGAAAAATTTATATCAAAGCTATTTTTATAATTATTTTTATTACTTTCTTCATTAGTATATTTTTATCTACAAGCTTCCCTGAACAAACTTATTTTTTTAAATCAGCGAATTGTTCTTTTATTCCTGGTTTAGAAAATAAGAATACACTTTTTGCTCTTGATAAAGAAATTTCAAATAATATTGAAATTAAAATTGCCCCATCATCATTCAGGTTGTATGTCGATGGAAAATATACCCCAATCTACAAGGAAAATCGTTATGTTAAGGAGTTTCAACTACCATCAGGAGCAAATGAACTTCTTATAGTCAGTCAGGGTTATATCTCAAAGAAGTTTTATAAGAGTGAGATAAGAAAAAACTTTATCGAAGATAAACTTGAAAAAAGAGATTCTCTATTGAAGAAAATTTCAGAAATAAATGCTGGTAATCAACCTAAAAGTGTCCTATTCTCAAAAGATGGGAAACTGATTTTTACCGCACTTCTCGATGATGAAGGTGTTGATGTGATTTCTATTGATGAAATGAAGAAAATTAAAACACTTACTCCACCAGAAAAATTTGCAAAGAAAAAGGGCTTTGTTGAACTTTTGATAATAGAAAGCTTAAATGAGCTCTGGGTTTCACAGATGACCACCGGTTATCTGCATATATTTAATCTTTCCGATTTATCTTATGCAACTTCAATATCGACGAAAGGAATTTACCCAAAAGTTCTTATCAAATCCAGAGATGAAAGCAAAGTATATGTTTCAAACTGGCTTTCGAAAGATATATCTATAATCGATACGAAAACTAAAAAACTTATTGAAAAATTCTCAGTTGCCGACGTGCCTAGAGGCATGGCGATATCACCAGATGAAAAGTATCTCTATATATGCTTATTCGAAGGCAAGGGAGTGATACAGAAGATAAATTTGAAAACAAAGGAAGTTCAGACTTTAAATAATATACCAAAAGGTGCAAAAAGGCATATAGTGCTGGATGCTGAAAAAAGTCTTTTTTATATATCCGATATGTATAGAGCAAGCATATTTCTCCTAAAATATCCCGAAGATAAGATTATTAAAGAGATCAAGGTAGCTCCAAACCTTAACACAATCGCTCTTTCATACGATAAAAAATATCTCTATATATCATCAAGGGGACCAAATAATCCTGAAACATACCTTTTGAAGGGACCAGAATATGGGAAAGTGTTTATCCTTGATACTGAAAGCCTTAAATTAGTTGACTATATATGGGGAAGAAATCAACCAACAGGTCTTGATGTTTCTGTAGATGGTAGAATCGTGGCTTTTTCAGATTTTCTGGACAACAACATAGAAATATATCAAAATATTAAATATTAGTGAAGTTAGTTAAGTTATATAGTCCTGTTACATCCTGCCACTAAATCCGAAAACATTCTGCCACCTCTGTTTTATTTTTTTGTGAAAATAAAATGAAATTAAAGTGGCATAATAAAAACGGATTATGCAAAGTGGTTATCCTTAAATATTATCTAGCAAATATTATTTTTTATTTAAATATATTTTCTTTGAATATACTTAGACTTCTTTTTTTTCCTCTATTACGTTAAATTTTTTATTTATTATAAAAATAGAAAAGAAAATGCATATTGTTATTGATAAAATATTTAATAAAAGAAGGAAATATCTACTAACCGAATTTGTTATGTTATTATAAAATTTAAATAAATCTAGATTTCTTGTTATAAAAATAAGAACAAAATTATAAAAGAAATGAATAACTGAAACTATAGTTAAACTTGAAGTTTTAATATATATTTTAGCCAAAAAAAAGGCGAATACAAATAAACAGGGCAAAGTAATAATATACGCAGTGTTGGATAATAGATGCCAAATACTAAATGCAATCGCATTTAAATATATATATTTGTTACTGGTAGTTTTAAAATATAAAAATCTCCATTGATACTCTTCTACATAAGCTGCGATAAAGAAAAAAATAATCATTATAATATTTAAAATAATAAAAATGAACGTATTATTTTTAATATTCTCAGTTGAATAAAAATCATTAAGATAATTATGTTTATCATAAAAACTTTTTAAGTATTCAGAAGTATCTTTATTGTCTATATTAGACAGACTTTTTTCCATATAATTTTGATTATTAGTAATATGAGGTAGATTTAAAATGTTATTTAGCATAAATAAATAAGAGCAGTTTATTAAAATTGATAAAAATATTATCAAAATAATATAAACTAACTTTTGATTTTTGAAATTTTTTAAATTGTTATCACATTTATTTTTTATTAAAGATTTAAAAAATAAATACCTGGAAAGCAAATACATAATAACAAAAAATAAAATATTTTTTATAAAATTTATTAATATAGTTGCATTGACATTTGAAATAATTTTCTTAGCAACTAAATTTGAATTAACAATTGAAATTGGAAATATTAGTATCCAGGAAAATATGTAACTTATTATCCAGATTAAAAATAGAAATAAAATAATTTTTGAAACTTTCATGTATTTTCCCTCACATTTTACAACTTATTGAAAATGTAAATAACATAATTTATAGGGGAAGATAAATCTTTTCCCCTTTTTGCAATTTAACTAACTAATTTACTTGGACCCTTGTTTCCGTATAAGGATTATATATTATAATAAAACCTCCTATATCATAATTTATTGTACCATCACTACTTGCAGATTTCCTTCCACCTCTACCAACTGCTCATCACTCACCTGCTCTAAACCACTAAACTCTCCATCACCTTCATCAACTATTAAAACCATATCCTGCTCTGGTGTGCTTGCAAATACTGGAAATGCACATAATACGATTAAAGCCATTAAGAAAATAATAGATCTTTTCATGTTAAAATCTCCTTTCTTTTAATTTCTTTTTCTTTTCTGTCAAATGAATTTAGCTTTTAACTAAAATTTAAAACTACTGGTATTAAATATTTATTAAACATTTACTTATCCACATTAACCAAAGCCACTATAATACATAAAAACCTCCTTACTTTC
>JAAYUW010000178.1 GCA_012517545.1 Exilispira sp. | reverse complement strand
TATATTAGTTTGTTTTTTCCATCAATTACGATCTCAAGTAGAAAATCACAAGTACAGGATCAATATAAAATAATGAAATTCAACTGTCGCTAAATTTTTCTTAAAAAGTGTATAAAGTTTTATAAAATAGTTGGAAAAAATTATTTTTGTGCTAATAATAGTATAAAATACTAAATCAATAAGTAGAGAAGGCAAAACTATGAGTAAAAAGATAAGTTTAGATTTTCTTTTAGTCATTCTTATATTGTTAACTTTTAGCTCTATTGCAGTTGGCCAGCATTCAATTTCTGGTTTTTTGTTTTCACCATTTCCAGGAATAAACATTTACTCAGATGATAGCCCTACTTTATTTGGATTTGGCTTTTTTGCGCTGATTATAGATCAATCCTGTGGAGTTTTAATAAGTCCTCTTTTTAATTATACACAGCACTTCTCAACCGGGGTGTCAATAACAGGTGGCTTCGCAACCTTTGGAGAAGGATTTGAAGGCTTTTCTTTATCAAGCATATTTATGTTTTCACAGAAAAGTTTTAAGGGTGTAGATCTTACAGGTGGAATAAATTTTATTCTTGATGATTTTGTTGGATTTCAAGCTGGAAGTGTCAATTTTGTCTTAAAATCATTCTCAGGTTTTCAAGTTTCATTATTAAACATAGATTTTGGAAGTTTTAAGGGATTTCAAGTTAGTACATTTGGCAATCTAGTTCTCAATGATTTCACTGGTATTCAAGCTGGTTTATTAAATATAAATAAATCTTTCAATGGTTTTCAAATAGGACTTGTTAACATTAATTCACAATTTAGTGGTTTTCAAATCGGTATCGTTAACTTTGTAACTCATTCTTCAGGTTTTTCTTTAGGACTTATAAATATTATTCTTGATGGATATAATTTCATCGAAACTAGCTATAACGAACTTGGATATCTTACTGAAACTATTAAGTTTGGTGATAAAAGACTTTATACTATTATTGGTTTCGGATTAAGCTCGGATTCATCTAAAGATTCATATCTTTTCAAATTTGGTCTCGGTTCACACATGCAAAAGACCAAACGTTCTTTAAGCCTTGATATTGAACTATTTGTTCAAACAATGACATCTAATAATACTATCTCATATATTTACAACTATTACAATAATTATATTGATGAATACTACTATTACTATTATGATTATGATTATGATAGTTCAACTCTCATCTTTGCTTCCTTAATCCAGGGTGACTTTGGTACCATTACACTTAGATTTAACCTGGGTATCCCTTTAACCAATCGTTTCTACATTACCGCCGGTTTATCTTACAATATTGGATATAAAATAGATCTTATAAATGAAACACTGATCTGGTATTTTCCATCGGAGCTTAATTATCAGCATCCTTATACATTTTTTGATAATGCCTGGTATGGGTTTAACCTTGGTATTCAAATAAGTATATGAAATAAGCATTTTATTATCTTTTAAGATCAGGTTTTTTGATACTAATTTAAATATTATATCATTCTATTTTGTTTAAATATATGATCAGTTTAGATGATTAGAATTAAACTAAGCTTAGAAACTTTTCAAATATTGTAACATTTTAGCGAATTTAAAGAAGCAAGCATAAAATTACATACCATTTTATCCCATAATAGTTTTGTTTTTTTATAGATGATGCTTAATGTTGATATTTTAATGAATCAGTGAAAAATAAAAATTATTCTTAACACAAATCAATTAGATCTCTTTTTTTTCTTTTTCAAGCAACTAATTTAAACTTATTATTTTTACTGAAGATTTTTTATACTTTACTCATCATTATCTGAATAAAATTCAATAAAACTATTGATTTTGTGATTATGTAAAATATAATATCGATTAGGAGTCTTATTATGGATATAAGATTTTTCGATGGCCCTCTGTATGAAAATTTTTATAACGAATGGATATTGACAAATTATAAAGGTGGTTTTGCTCTAGGGTTTGGAAATCTTATAAATGAGAGAAAATATGATGGTGTTTTAACTGCTGGTGAAAAAGATTTAACCAGAAACCACCTTGTATCTTCTATCGAAGAAAAAGTTTTTATAAACAACAGCAGCTTCTACCTTGATTCCAATAATTATCTTGATCTTATATATCCATATGGTTACAGGCATCTTGTAAAATCCTATATGCGGCCCTTCCCTTCTTTTCTGTACTCTTCTTATCCATTTGATCCTAATATTCTCATTTTAAAATCTATCTTTATGCACCCTGATAAAAATGTATCTGTAGTTTGCTATACTAACCTTTCCTACCAAACTATCAGTCTTGAACTTCGTCCAAAATACTCGTGCAGGTTTTATCATGCATTAAATAGCCCGGGAACAATTGATAATATAAATTATATTTTAGATATTAATTATTTTGGGAATAACGCTGAAGAAGAGATTTACTTTAGAAGATTGGATAATGATATAGAGGTTTTTTGTTATGTAATTCCTGACAAAAATGTTTTACCATCAAAAATTTTGGATTACAAAGTGATATATCATAATATTTACTATACAAGAGAAGCAGAAAAAGGTTATGATGCCATTGAAGATCTTTTTTCACCTTATATTGTGTATAAAAATCTTAAAATAGGAGAAACTTTTTCTCTATTATTTTCAGATTGTAAGATAGAAGTAAACAAATCAAATATAGATAGTAGCTTAGATAATTTATGTAATATAACAAAAAATACATTCAATTCATATATTACACTTCCATTAGCTTTAGATCATCCGTTTAAAATTCACTTACCAGAATTTTTCAAAGATAATTTAAAAAATAATGAAGAAAATTCTAACTCTATGTATAATAATAATCAAAAAAATTTAATAGATAAAAATGATATGGACAATTTATCCTCAACTAAAAATATTGACGATCTGGAAAAAGAAAAAACTACGAATTATACTGATTATAATAAAATATACTCAACCATCAATTTTGAAGATATTGATTTATATTCATATGAAGAATATAGAGAAATTCTAAAACTTGCAATGTTAGATTTTAAAATAGATAATGATATAATCGCTGGATACCCCTGGTTTACATGCTGGGGAAGAGATACCATGATAACTCTGGAAGCTTTCTTGCCATCATCTGGCATCGAAAAAGATTTTTCATTTGCCTATAATATTTTGATTAACTATTCATCCAGAATTAAAGATGGGATTATACCAAATGCAATATTTGAGAATTCAAAACCAATATATAATACCATTGATGCTTCATTATGGCTTATAATGAGAGCTTACGATCTATGGCCCTTTTTACCTAAAAATAAGCGAAGAGAACTTTTTAACATTATTTCTGAAATAGTTTTAAATTATTATTTTAACAGGTCATTACCATTTTTCCGCGGGGAAGATGGACTTTTACAGATTAAAAAAGATGATTCTCAGGCTCTCACATGGATGGATGTTGTAATAAATGGAAAAGCTGTTACTCCAAGATACGGAGCACCTATAGAAGTTAATGGATTATGGTATAATACATTTTGTATTCTGGAAAAAATCATGGATGATTTAAAATTAAAAAATATAAAAAATAGCTCTTACCATTTACATCTGGATCAGATAATCGAAGAAAAAGATAAAATTATTGCTTCAATGCAAAATTTTTATGTTGATGGCATATGGATCGATAGATTATATGATCAACTTTCCTATAATGAAATTAGACCCAATTTTGTCATTGCTCTTGGATTACCTTTTGACTTCACCAGCAGTGATAAACTTGAAAAAGGATATGAACTTGCTAAAAATGAGCTACTTACTCCTTATGGACTACGAACATTATCTTCAAAATCACCATTATTCAAAAAAAAATATGTAGGATCTCAGTTGGCTCGTGACATGGCTTATCATCAGGGCACAGTGTGGCCATGGCTACTTTTACCATACTGTAAACTTGTTTTGAAAGTAACCAAAGAAAAAGCTGTCTGCAAAAAAGAATTAGAAGATTGTATATTTAGATTAAGAAATGGTTTTATAAAGAATCATAAGGCATCAGTGGCTGAAGTGTGGGATGGGATGGACCCTCACCTTTCAAAAGGATGCCCTGCACAAGCCTGGTCAGTAGCTGCTTTATATTTAATAGAACGACTTATCGATAAATTAAAGTAATAAAGTAAATATTTTTACACCCATGACTGATGTGCAATTTTTACATAAGCAGAATACAGATTTAATGAACATATTGTAGCTTATTATAAATAAAATTTTAAAAGCTTAATTAAACTTTTAAAACTAAAAGGAGTCACTATGAAAGTTCTTTTTTTAACATGGGAATTTCCTCCTTTTATCTCCGGTGGCCTCGCAATGGCTTGCTATGGTATGGTGAAAAGTTTGCTTAAAAAGGGAGTAGAGTTTACATTGGTTTTACCAACATCAGCCGATGTGTACTTTCACCTTGTAAAACCCGAAGACGCAGATCAGTTAACTCCAATATTTATAGATGATAAGACAAAATCGGAATTTGAATATTCACTAAATAATTCTAATATATCTAATATAGAATTTCTTAAATTATTAGGTGTTTCCGAAACGCCTGAAACCTACTTATCATCAAGTGATTTTGTAGAGTTTATGTCTATTGAACGATATTTTGAAGTCAGTAATGAAATAAATACCAAAAACATTTTGAAAGAAATCAAAGAAAATATATTATCATCAAGTGGATTGTTTAAAAAAGTTAGAGAATTCTCAATAAAAGTCTCAAAGATAGCCAAACTTGTTGATTTCGATTGTATTCATGCTCATGATTGGCTCTGCTATCCAGCAGGTATTGTAGCTGCAAATATGAGTGGAAAACCTCTTATCTGTCATATACATGCTACAGAATTTGATAGATCAGGAGGAACTGGAGATGAAAGAATCCATAAGATCGAGTATGCTGGACTGTCCTTAGCTGATAGAGTTATATCTGTATCTAATTACACAGCAAATATAATTGTTAATAGATATAGAGTTGATACCTCAAAAATTCGTGTTGTTCACAATGCCTTTCACCTGAAAACAGATAATGGTGAAAAGAAGAGAATCTTCAAGGATCCTGTGATTCTTTTTTTAGGAAGGATAACCCTTCAAAAAGGGCCAGAATATTTTCTTGAAGTTGCTAAAAGAGTTATCGAGACTTATCCATTAGTCAGATTCATTATGGTAGGAACAGGAGATTTAGCAAAAAGACTTATTCAAAAATCTGCTGAGTATAAACTTTTAACAAGGTTCCTATTTACTGGATTTATGAATAGAGAAGAGGTAGAAGCAATACTTTCGGCATCAGATATCATGATTCTTCCATCTGTTTCTGAACCTTTTGGTATAGCACCACTTGAAGCGATGAGTTTTGGTATAGCTACTATTATCTCAAAACAATCAGGTGTTAGTGAAGTGGTTAATAATGTTTATAAAGTAAATTTCTGGGATGTTGAGGAAATGAGCAATATAATATTGGATTTACTTTCAAATCCTGAAAAAATGCGCGAAATGGGACAAAAAGCAAGGCAGGAAGTGGAAAAGATACAGTGGGATAAATCAGCTGATCTGATCCTAAAATGCTATAAGGAGCTTTTATGCTCAACATAGTACCATACTTTCAAATGCATCAACCTTTTAGGCTAAAAAAACTTTCAATCTTTGATATAGGTAAAGAAAATTCTATTTTTGATAATGAATTAGATAAATCTTTAATTACACGAATAAGTGAAAAATCATACATCCCGGCTCTTGAAATTCTGTTAAATTTAGTTACAAAGCATGATGGCAGATTCAAATTTGGACTATCTTTGACAGGACCACTTATTCAACAGTTACTTTTATATAATCCTAAAGTCATCGATCTTGTACAAAAACTGATAAATACAAAATGTTGTGAAATTTTAGCTGAAACTTACTACCATTCTCTGGCTTCTTTATATGATGAAAATGAATTTATTCATCAGGTTAATAAACATATAAATACGATCTATTCATTATTTGGTGTAGTTCCAACAACATTCCGAAATACTGAGCTAATATATAGTAACAAGATTGCAGATATGCTTAGAGGATTTAAAACATTAAACATAATCCTGACAGAAGGAGCAGAAAAGATACTCGAGTGGAAACTCCCAATCCGTCCTTATAAAGCATATGGTAAAAATCCTCAGTTAATCTTATTAAGACACCATATTCTATCTGAAGATATTTCTATAAATTTTAATAATAAAAATTGGAAAGAGTATCCATTGACTGCCGAAAAATATGCAAAATGGTGCATGGATCTTAATTATTCAGGTAATTCTGATGAAAGTTTATATTGCAATATATTTATGGATCTAGAAACATTTGGAGAGCACCATGATGATTCAACAGGCATATTTGAGTTTTTAAAAGACTGGCCAACATTGATATTTAAAATAGGCAAAAATGATGTTAGATTTACATTACCTTTTGAAATTATGAACATTGAAAATTCAAAACATGATGTACTAAATGTAAAAGATTATATCAGCTGGAATAGTTACAAAAAAGATATATCAGCATTCGCTGGAAATGAGATGCAAAAAAATTCACAAATGGCATTATATAAGCAGTTAAATGAGGCAAAGTTGAAAGGAGATGAGGTAAGCCTTGAAATTCTTAGAAAATTAAGCAGTTCCGATAATGCCTTTTATATGGCAACGGCACCTTTTTTAGATACAGCAGCATTTAAATATTTTTCATACTATCCTAATGCTGAAACAGCCTATCAAAATTTTTTATATGCTATAGCCCATGTGGAAGAATTGATGGCATAAATATGTTTCATATATCCAGGAGGAATAATGTATTTTAGAGATATTTTTGTTTATCCAAGATTTCCAGATAATCTAAAAAAATTACTTACTTTAGCTTATAATATCTGGTCATTATGGGATAAAGATGCAGTTAGACTTTATTTTAAAATAGATGGTGACCTTTTCAGTAAATCAGGAAGAAATCCAATTGTTTTTCTTCACTCACTATCAAATGAAAAACTTAAACAACTTGAAAATGATAAAGTTTTTTTGTCAGAATTGGACAAAATATGGAAAAAATTTGAAGATTATCAAACAAAACAGACAGACTTTCAAAATGTTTT
>JAAYUW010000177.1 GCA_012517545.1 Exilispira sp. | reverse complement strand
TGCTGCTATCAATATTATCCCTTCAACGACTGGAGCAGCCAAAGCTGTTGGAGAAGTTTTACCAGCTGTTAAAGGAAAGCTTACAGGGATGTCTTTTCGAGTTCCAACTGCCGATGTTTCTGTTGTTGATCTTACATTCCGCACCGAGAAAGATACTTCTATTGAACAGATAGATGAAGCCATTAAAAAAGCTTCCAAAACCTATCTAAAAGGTATACTTACCTATACAGAAGATGAAGTTGTATCAACAGATATGATCCACAATAATGCATCTTCTATATACGACTCTCTCGCAACATTACAGAATAACCTTAAAAATGAAAAGAGATTTTTTAAAGTTGTATCCTGGTATGACAATGAGTGGGGATATTCAAATAGATGTGTGGATATTTTGATGCATATGATAAATAAGGTTTAATTCAGATCTTATACAAAATATATAGTTAAACTATTAATTCTAAAACTTTTTTAAAAATATTATAAAAAAAAGGTGGGGAAACTACCCCACCTCACAATTTCAAAAACATCAAAAATATCTTTAAATCAATAATTTTCTTCTTTGATTTCAAAATAAGCTTTCGGATGTGAACATGACGGACAACTTTCAGGTGCTTCTGGACCTTCATGAACATAACCGCAGTTTCTGCACTTCCATCTTACAGGTTTATCCTTTTTAAAAACTTCATTGTTTTCAATATTTGCTGCAAGTTTTCTATATCTTTTTTCATGTTCTGCTTCAACTTTTGAAATAACTCTAAAAAGCGCTGCAATCTCAGAAAAACCTTCCTTTTGTGCGACATCAGCAAAATGAGGATACAGTTTTGTGTACTCTTCATTTTCTCCATCAGCAGCCGCTTTAAGGTTTTCAAGTGTATTTTTTCCAAGTACACCAGCAGGATATTCAGCTTCAATCTCAACCATTCCACCTTCTAGAAAGCCAAAAAACCTTTTTGCATGCTCCTTTTCATTTTCAGCAGTCTCTAAAAATATAGCACTAATCTGTTCATACCCTTCTTTTTTTGCCGTAGAAGCAAAATAAGTATATCTCGTTCTAGCCTGAGACTCACCTGCAAAAGCCTTTAATAGGTTTTTTTCAGTCTCTGTACCCTTAACACTCTTCATATTAGAACTCCTATATAAAAATTATTTCACCCATAATCCATGAACATTGCAAAATTCTCTAATGGAAGCAATATTGTCCTTTATAACATTGAATTCTGCTTGTGGTTTATCCTTATAAGTCAAGTCCTTCCTCAAAACGAGTCCATCTTTAGTAATAACTTCAATAAACTGAATCCAGTGTTCAGGAGTCATAGGATGCTCAACAGAACCAACTTTTACGAGAATTCCATTTTTTGTTTCCTCAACAACTGGCAAATGCTTCTCGCCTACCCCTTCCTTGTTTTTTTCATCCATTAAGGCCATAGGCTGTCCGCAACATACAAGTTCCCCTTTTCCTTCAACAAAAACCTCAATAACATTTCCACAAATTTTGCATTTGTAGATTCCCATTCTAATAGCCATTTTTTCCTCCTCAACCTTTTTTTCTTTTATCAAACATCTGTCACAGATACCGAAGTAATAAATCTGTTTTTGCAAAATCTTACAACCATTTATTTCACGAATCGGTTTTTTTTCCAATTGTTCGTCGAATGGTATATCCAAAAGTCTTCCACATCTTATACATTTAAAGTGACCATGATAATCAACTACTGCATCATACCTTACCTGAGCTGGCTCAATATTTATCTCCACGATAATCCCTTTCTGGACAAATAAGCTCAAAGTGTTGTATATGCTGGTAATAGATAAAGTTGGCATCTGCTTGGATATCTCTTTGAAGATAGCCTCAGCCGTTGGATGTTCTTTACTCTGTAATAGATAATCCAGCACCTTTATCCTTATGATAGTTGGTTTTATTCCATGATCTTTCAAATAATCAGAAAGTTCTTTACCTTTTTTCATATCTATCTTTTATGATCAGGCAATTTTTACAGAATGAAAAGTTACTATAATATAGAAAATAATTTGATTGGAATCATTCCAATTTTGTGTTCATTTCAATTATACTAAAAAATTTTCAAAAAGTAAATATCTATTAAAAAAACTTACAATTTTAACCATAATTTTTTCTTATCAAGAAAGACAGCTAACGTGCAAACAATGATAAGTACTATTAATGTTACTATCCATGCATAGAGAGCAGACAGCTGAATACCAAAAATAAATCTTGCGATTAGAGTCAAAATACCACCAAATATGTAACATAAAAGTGGATTTCGTCCAAGTGAACAAAGTATGGGAATATCTTTTTTTACAAACAGATCAATTATAATAAAGATTGCAAGAAATATAATGGCTATACCTGAAGTTAAAAGCAAATAGCTCGAAGTCAAAAGGTGTTTATTAAATTTTTGAAATATATTAATAATATTTGCTATTAATACTAAAGTTAATCCACATATAATAGAAAAGCTAACCTTTCTTTTATCATCAAGCTGTACAATATATTCTCCAAAAGCAGAAGAACCTATAACTATTGAAGATAGTGGGATAGCTCCAGAGGGACCCCCAATACCGGATGAGTACCAGAGATTAAAATACCTCTGAAAAAAAATCTTACGAAAAATTTCAACAAATAGTATAATTAAAAAGGATGAAATCAATCTTAAGTGTTTTGGCAAAAAAAGAAAAGGAATAGAAATAAGTCCAACAAGTCCAAGCATCTGTAAAATTTCCCAATTCCTTTGCTTATATACGAGAAAAAAACCGATCGAACCAGCAGCAAAGAGTATAAGATTACGGTATATAAGGTGCCAGACGGTCTTTAAAATTCCATCCCTTTTTATCCTTTTTTGAAAAGATAGACAACTACTAAAACCAAGAGCAAATAAAAATGATGGCATAATAAAATCAGCTGGCAAAACACCTGAAGAACTTGCATGTTTGAACCAGAATGGAATTGAGTTATACTCCATCGCTGCATTTATTGGAATCATAAGAAATATAGTAAAACCGCGAAGACTATCTAAAAATCGTAATCTTTCTTTTGTTTCAGACATTTTGACTATCCCATTTTTACTTTATGATTTTATTTCTATTATACTTTTTTATAAGAATTTTTCAACTATTTCTAACTTTATAACATTTTAGATGTTCATTCAATAAATATATGCGTTTAGCTCTGTATTAAAAAGAGTAGAAATATAACATGAATTTATAGGTAGCATGATAATTGCCAATGGATAGCACAACAATTTTGCTTTTTTATATGTTTAATATATCGAACTTAGATTTTTAATATTGTTCTTAAAATATCGTATTAATTTAACACAGAATTCCTTAATATAATTAAGAAATAGCAAGACGAATGGTTCTAACCTGCAAAAAAACAAAAGAGTAATCCAGGAATTATCTCTTTTTAAGAAAAGATTCATTAATTGTTGTCCGACCCCAAAAGATGAAGAGCCTTTTTAATATCTCACCTCATAGCTGTATATCTTCCCTCCCATTTTCTCAAGAACATTGTCAGCCACGAATTCAAGCAAATCTAATTTTTTTTGCGTATCATTTTCAAGTATGATCTTTTCATAAATTTCACCGAATCTACAATCCTTTTCTTTTAAATCATCAAAAAGGTTCTTTTTACTTGGGAACCACCATCTATTGATGTCATAATAACCGCTTACAGCTTCGTATAATATATCATCAATAAGCTGGGATGCACTAACAAATCTTTTTTTATCTATCAATCCCCTTACCGTCAGAATATCAGTTGATAAAATGATCTTAATTGATAATTTTTCTTCCGATGTTAGGGGTATGGGTCCTTGCTCTGCAATTTTTTTTGCTTTTTGAAAGTATTCATCTAAAAGACCCTCACTATCATAAAGGATTTTGCCAAATAACGCTATTGGTTCATTTCTTGTTCTTTTTAAAAATTTAATCTTAAAAGAGTCAACAGATCTTGAGATTATTTGGACAGGGACATCATCCAGATAGTAAAATGTTGTATTATCAATATAACTATCTTCTTCACGAGCTTTTCTCACAATATATAGATCTATATCGCTAAAATTGTGTTCAGTAGCTCTTGCAAATGATCCATGAAGTATTATTCCAATCACAAATGGATCTTTTTTGATTTGATTAACTGCTTTCTCTATAACAGATTTTTGTTTTTCATTCATTTTTTTCTCTCTTTGTTTTTATAATTTAATCTTTATCTAAGAACACCGATTTGATAATTTAATAAACAGTTATATAAAAAGATAAATTATTCTCCAATTATTTTTATTAAAACCCTTTTTCTTCTCTGACCATCAAACTCACCATAAAAGATCTCTTCCCAGGGACCCAGGTCCAGCTTCCCTTTCGTTATAGCTACAACCACTTCTCTTCCCATAATAGTTCTTTTAAGATGAGCATCAGCGTTATCTTCTCCACTCCTGTTATGCAAATAACCTTCAACACTATAAGGAGCTAACTTTTCCAACCAGTTTAAAAAATCCTGATGAAGCCCATTTTCAAGATCATTTATAAAAACACTGGCTGTAATATGCATGGCATTTACAAGACATAAGCCTTCAATAACTTTTGACTCCTCCACTGCTTTTTCGATATCGCCTGTAATATGAATAATCTGTCTTCTTTTTTCTGTGCAAAACCACAGCTCTTTTCTAAAAGACTTCATAAAATATCCTTTTTATCTTTTAAATAAATTTAAAAATCAAATTTAGTTTAAACCTAAAATAATTTAAATAAAGTTTAACATTTCAATTGTGTTCATTTTTTAACAGAGTTAATTACTTTGAATTACAAATTTTAGAATTTCAATTTTAATCCATTATATTTCAGTGCTTCACGATCAAGGGCAATAGGCTCAATTGATCCAAAGTAACAGGACTTAAAGATAGTTGATTTTTTAACTTGACGAATCAACAAATTTGTCGTATATCATAGTTGAACAATTAATCAAGTATGATATATATGACTTGTTTAACGCTTTTCGTTTTGTTCGTATTGTTAATACTCCCATTTTTCGAACTGACTTATATTGAAAAACGACAAAATTTACCCCATCTTTGAATTAGAAAAGTACAATATTTCCTCTATTTTCTCTTTATTGTTTATTTGCTGAGAGTTAATTTTTATTTAAGTTTATTCAATATTCACATATAATTTTCGTTGTAAGACTTATCTTTACAAACAAGCTGAGAGCATTATTTACAATTTATTAATAAAAAAAGGAAAAAATATGGTTATCAAAAAGAGCAAGAATCAAATCGATAGATGTAAATCTTTTAGTTTGCATGAAGATAAAATAAACATGGCTAAGAAAAATATGCCACACGATGATCTGATCTTCAAAACCGGTGAATTTTTTAAAATTCTCGGGGATCCTACAAGATTGAAGATAATAAATTCTTTATTTTATTCAGAACTTTGTGTTTGCGATCTTTCAAATGTTCTTTCTCTCTCTCTTTCCGCTATTTCACATCAGTTAAGAGTTCTTAAACAAGCAGATCTTATAAAATCGCGAAAAGAAGGAAAAAATGTATTTTATTCCCTAGCCGATGAACACGTAAGGCAAATCTTTTATCAGGGAACTGAACATATAAAGGAACATTACAATGAAAAAATATAAGATCAATAATCTTGATTGCCAGGCTTGCTCTATCAAAATTGAAGATAATCTTAAAAGACTTGGTATAGTAAAAGATGTTTCTATCGATTTTGCAACTCAGACAATACTTTTGGATACCGAAGATATAGATAAAGTTCAACAAGTCATAGATAAAATAGAACCAGGAGTTTTTATTTCAGAAAGTATTTCCGATAATTACCAGGGTAAATTTAGCAAACAATTTAAATGTGATCAAAAATTTAGAAATGAGAAATCCAGTTTTCTTACCAATATTATCAGTTTTATGAAGCAAAAAAAGAGACTATTTATTTTAATAGCTCTTTTATCAGGGTATATTATAGGTTTAATTCTAAAGAGTAGAATTTTAATTGAGACTAAAAGCAAATTTGTTTATTTTATGTCTAACTACATCATTTTCATTATTATATATATGTTATCAGGCTACGAAATCATTATTCAAGCAATTAAAAATCTTTTAAAAGGTGGATTTTTTGATGAAAATCTTCTGATGAGCCTTGCATCTATTGGAGCTTTTATAGTTGGAGCACCGGAAGAAGCTTCTGCTGTTATGCTTTTATACAACATCGGCTTATATTTAGAAGATCTTACTATTGATCATTCGAGAAAATCCATCAAAGCTCTTCTTGAACTAAAACCAGAATATGCCACTGTTTTAGAACAAAATGAACAGATAAAAATGTTTCCATCAGAGGTCAAAATTGGACAGGTAGTTCTTGTCAAGATTGGGGAAAAAATACCATGTGATGGTACTGTGATCGAAGGGAATTCTTATATAGATGCCTCTATGCTCACAGGAGAATCAATCCCTATTTTTGTCAAGGAAAATAGCAATGTGCTGGCTGGAACTATAAATATGTCCGGCATTTTAAAGATTAAAGTTACTAAAACTTTTCAGGAATCTTCAATAAATAGGATTATGGAAATTGTCGAAAATGCGACTCATAAAAAGGCTAAAACTGAACTTTTTTTTAATAATTTTGCAAGAGTTTACACTCCAATCGTTTTTATTATAGCCATAATAACTGCAATTATATCAGTATTATTTTTCAACCAGTCAGTAACTGAATCCTTATATAGGGCCTGTGTAATACTTGTCATATCATGCCCCTGTGCACTTGTTATAAGTGTACCTCTTTCTTATTTCGCAGGTTTAGGTGCAGCTTCAAAAAAAGGAATATTGATAAAAGGTTCTAACCTTTTAGATGCTTTAACAGATGTGGAAACTGTTGTTTTTGATAAAACTGGAACTTTAACTGAAGGAAAATTTAAGGTTTCTCATATCATGGCACAAAAAGGTTATTCTGAAAAGCAGATTTTGGAATATGCTGCCTATTGTGAATTTTATTCAAATCATCCAATAGCAAATTCGATCAGAAATTATTATTATGAAATATTTCATAAGAATACTATTGATACAACAAGGATTAAATCTTATAAGGAAATACCCGGTCTCGGAGTCAGCGCTATTATAGATGGAAATCATGTTGTTGCGGGAAATGCTAAATTGCTTAATCAAAAAATATTTTCCAGAGATAATGTTATAAACTCTTTCAATAAAGAAAATGGCATGAACTATAACAACAATAAGATCTCCGATACAACAGTCTATATATCAATCAATGATAAATATGCAGGATGTTTGATTATTCTTGATAATATAAAAAAAGATAGCAAGACAGCCATTTAAAAATTAAAAAAAATTGGGGTTAAAGATATTTTTATGTTAACTGGTGATAATGAGGAAATATCTTCAAAGATAGCAAAACAACTTAATATAGAAAGATTTTATTCAAAACTTTTACCAGAAGATAAACTCACCATCCTGGAAAAAATCATTGAATCAAATCAAAATAAAAGGAAAAAGAAAAAAATAGCCTTTGTCGGTGATGGTATAAATGATATACCAGCTATTGCTCGAGCCGATATAGGTATATCTATGGGTGATATTGGTTCTGATGCTGCTATAGAGGCTGCAGATATTGTTATTGCCAATGACTCTCCGGCTAAAATTCCAATTGCTATTGAACTTGCTAAAAAGACTCGAAAGCTTGTTTTAGAAAACATATCTTTTGCAATATTTATAAAAGCCTTGTTCTTAATTATGGGATTTTTTGGTTTAGCAACAATGTGGGAAGCTGTATTTGCTGATATAGGCGTAACAATAATAACGATATTTAACTCTTTAAGAGTACTTAAAAGATAATCTAAATTTTTGATGCTTTTCCGGATGCTTTGTACTTTCCACCAGCCAAATATAATTCTTTTTTAAGCATAAATCATTTTAGTGGCATATATAAAAAGAAAAACCCCCGAAAGTTCGGGGGTTCAAACTCCAACAGCAGGACTTGAACCTGCGGCCCGCTGATTAACAGTCAGCTGCTCTACCGACTGAGCTATGTTGGAATATTGCTATCGCAACAAATTAGTTAACATACCTATAAATGTTGTCAAGATATTTTTGAAAATTTAGATATAATTTCAGGTTCTCAAAAAACCAGATCTGAATTTGTGAAAAACTTGAAAAAAAGATATTTTTTGATATTATTGCTTTAATCTATTTTACTATTTACTTTTCTTTTTATGGCTTAATCTAAAAAAGAAGTGAATATCAAAAGCAGGCTCTTCGAAATTTTTCCTTGTAAGAAATAGCCTTGAAAACTAACAAAAAGCGAGAAGATAATTTGCCAGATGAGCATAAAAATATTAATTATTTAATTCATTTAAATTCAAATTCAGGAGGTAAGAATGAAATTAGTCGAATGTGTACCAAATTTTTCAGAAGGAAGAAACAGAGATGTAATAGATCAGATAGCATCTGCTATTAAAGGAACTGCTTGTGTTGACCTTTTGGATGTTGATCCTGGCATGGATACCAACAGAACAGTATACACTTTCGTTGGAGAACCAGATGCTGTGGTTGAAGCTGCTTTTAATGCGATTAAACTTGGCTCATCACTTATAGATATGCGAAATCACTCTGGTGCTCATCCAAGGATGGGTGCATGCGATGTATGTCCTTTTATACCTGTTTCTGAGGTCACTATGGATGATTGTGTTGAACTTGCAAAAAGACTTGGGAAAATGGTTGGTGAGCAGCTTGGTATTCCAGTATATCTCTATGAATTTGCTGCTTCAAGTGAATATAGAAAAAACCTTGCAGATATTCGCTCTGGTGAGTACGAAAGCCTGCCAGAAAAGTTAAATGACCCAAAGTGGAAACCAGACTTTGGGCCATCAATCTTCGATCAAAATATTGCCAGAAGTGGTGCAACAGTTATAGGAGCTAGAGAGTTTCTTATAGCTTACAATCTTAATCTTAATTCAAAAGAAAAAGCACACGCAAATAATATCGCCAAAAAGATAAGAGAAAAAGGAGATATTAAAAAAAATCCTGATGGAACTCAAACCGTTATTCCTGGAAAATTCAAAGAATGCAAAGCGATAGGATGGTACGTTGAAGATTATAAGAGAGCTCAAATATCAATTAATCTGACAAATTTTCATGTTACCAACATGCAACATGTTTTTGATGAAG
>JAAYUW010000176.1 GCA_012517545.1 Exilispira sp. | reverse complement strand
CCGGGTTAATGTTGACAGTCATAGTAGATCCTCCAGGATATACTTATTTGATGTAAATTATCACTCAAATAGAATTGTGCAACATCGATTTTAAGTATCTAAAAGATAACAATCAAAATCAGAATAATTTTAAAGCTCAATATTATAGAATAATAGAGATAAAACATTCAATAAGCGCCGTCAAGAAAAGAATAATACCAATATATTAAAACCAATAACAATTGATTATATCTATAAAAGCAAGCAATTCGATATCTTAAATCAAAAATTGTAAAAAATTCATTAAATTCTCATTTGAAAATTTTTTTCTTTATTTATATTCTCTATGGATGTTTTCAGGATTTATGAATTTATATATGTATTAAATTTACTCTTATGTGTATATTTTACTCCCCTTGCTGGATGTTTTTCAGGTTGTTTATATGTACGTGTAATTAATCTACATTTCAATTTCAAATTTTTTAAATGAAGATCTAATAGATCCGATTCAATAATCAAAATTATATTTTAAAACTTACTCAATAAATAAAATTAAGATAAATATTCATGATCATCCGTCAAATTGTCATTTTATCCTTGTTCTATTTATAAGTATCCAGAGATTTGTTAATTTGGTTAATTTTAAAACAGAAAACTGGTTCATCTCTTTTTTGCCTGTATAGCCTGGTCATATGAACAGATTTAGATTCACAGCATTTTTAGTAATTTTTTAGGCATTTAAAAATAAGATCACCAGATTCAAGCATCTTATTATCTGTAATTTTCAGCTTTCGACTGTATGGATAAAAATATTTTTCCAGTATTTCACCTTTTAGTATCATGCCCTCATAAAACATCAAAGAGCTAAAATATAAAATCAAAAAGGATAAATTATCATAATTAATCTGGATAAATGCTAAATGTTTGAAATTTTAATTATCAAAAGCATTTATTTGCTGAAAGAACAAATATCTATTGGTAAATTAAAAACATTTTTTGGCACAAAAATTGCATTATTATTTTTGAAAATTAAAAACAAAAAAAAGGAGGGAATTATGGCTAAAAACGAATTATCACTTTTTAAAAATTTTGATCCTTTTGAGGTAATTGAAAAAGAACTTGATGATTTATGGACTGTTCCTTTTTTTAAGGTACCTTCAGTTGCTAAAGTTGCTCCACTTGATATCTCTGAAGATGAAAACAATTACTACATTGATGCTGATTTGCCTGGTTTCAAAAAGGATAACGTCTCAATAAGTGTAGACAAAGGCATCCTGACAATAAAAGCTCAAATGGAAAAAGATGAGAAAAAAGACACTAAAAAATATCACTCAAGAGAAAGAGTAAGCCAGAGTGTAACAAGATCTATCAGCCTTCCAGAAAATGTAGATACTCAAAAAATAGCTGCAAAATATGAAAATGGTGTCTTAAAATTGACATTACCTAAAAAGGAAGTTGACAGTTCCAACAAGCTTGAAATCAAGATTGATTAATCTGCTATAACATTCTATCAATATTAAAATGAAAGGATTTGAATCAAAAAAAGGGGCTTTCGCCCCTTTTTTTATTTTATTTCTAAGATAGCTCTTGCTTCTTCTGCAGTAGCTATATCTCTTCCTAATTCTTTAGAAAGTTTAACTATCCTCTCAACTAATTGAGCACTGGAAGTTGCCAGAACACCTTTTGAATAAAATATATTATCTTCAAATCCAACTCTAACATGGCCATCCATGGTTATTGCATTAACAGCAAGGGGTAATTCATGTCTTCCGATACCAGCAACAGTCCATGTAGCACCCGGTGGAATAAGCTCTACCATAAAAAGCAAATTTTTTACTGAAGCATTTAGGGATCCTTGAACACCAAGAACTATATCGAAATGCATATGCCCTGGAAGTAAATTCTCTTTTCTCAAGATAAGCGCATTTGCAATATGTCCTGGTTCAAAACACTCAAGTTCAGGAAGAACTTTATGCTCTATCATAGTTTTTGCAAAATTTCGCATTAGTGGTAGATCATTAACAAATATATCATCACCAAAATTAGTCGTTCCACAATCTAAAGTTGCCATTTCTGGATTAAGTTCAACTACAGCTATCCTTTCCTGCCATTTCATACCAACAGCACCACCAGTAGAAGGCTGAATGATAGGACCCTTTCCAGGAATTTTAGCTCTTATGGCATCAATATTTTTTTTGAAAACTTCTTTGCTTTGAGTGGGAGTACCATCATCGTTCCTAACATGAAGATGAATTATTGAAGCTCCAGCGTCATAGCACCTCTTTGCCTCAGCTGCAATCTCTTCAGCAGTGTATGGAACGTTTGGATTGTCTTTTTTTGTAACTTCAGCACCACAAATTGCTGCAGTAATTATTAACTTTTCCATTGGCATCTCCTGTTTTATAAATTTTATTTTTTTCTCTGCTTTTCTTTAGGAACTACACAAACACCCTCAGCTTTACAAACCAGAATAGGTTCAGCAAGAAAATCACATGCTGAAACATTATCAGGTATATTGGAAGAAGTAATAACCTTATATGCTGCAAATTGCATTGTTCTTGAAGTGTTTCCCTTTTTTGTTATCCTTCCATAAGCCTCTATATAATCACCAGCATAAACAGGAGCAAGAAATTCAACATTTGAATAAGCTCTGAACAATCCTTCATCTCCATCTTCTCTTATCAATAGCTCAGTTGCCACATCACCAAAAAGATTGAGCATCTTGGCTCCATCTACAAGATTTCCTGCATAATGAGCATCATGAAGGCTCATTCTAACCCTTATCATAACATCCCATTGCTCTTTATCATATCTGAAGTCTGACATATAAACTCCTTTAAAATAAGCTCTTCTCTTTTTTTGTGGGTAATAATTACTCTAAAAATTATACAGAGTAAAACAGGAAATATCCTGTAAACCTTGTTTGTGTAGCTTAGCCACACAAAGAAAAAAAACGAAGAATTATAAAATATTATTTACATTATTCTTCTTCCATCTCATCATTAAAATTATTAAGTATCTCTTTACTGAATTGTAACCTTTTTTCACAAAATTTAGCTGCAGAAGTAAGACTAAAAGAACTTTCTGCCTTTTCAACATATTCTTTATAATAGTCATAAACATCTGACATCTGCTGTGATCTCTCCCAGAAAAATGAACCTACTGAGAACCTTGAAAATCCAATGGCTCCCAGACTATCTGCTATTATGGCATCATGTAACATCCTGGCTTCTAAACTTTCAGGTTTATCATCGATATCGCTATTCATAATAGCTACCACAACCTTTTGAATTTTCTCAATATTGAAACCTGTCTCGGAAAGTATCTGCTCTGCCCTTGCCGCTGAATCTTCTTTAGAGTTTGAACCAAGTATTATTTTGTACAGGAAACAAGCTGCATGAAGAATATGATCATCATAATTTTCAGCAAATTTTTTTGCATAAAAATAAACTCTACTAAGATGATCAAATGAAAAAGTTAACCTTCCAGAGGTAAGATCCTTAGCGTATTGTTCAATAATAGAACGCATAAAATAATCCTTAAAAATTTTTTATTTTTAACTCAATTCTTGACAATAATACTTACTTTTTCTTAATCGCTTTTACTGGACAAATGGGTATGCATTTTTCACATGATGTACATTTGGAATCGATAATCTTATAGATAGGATCTCCTTCTTCAATAGCCTCAGAAGGGCAAACTACAACACATGCATTACATCTTAAACACTCTTTATCTATATAGATCATAAAATCTCCTTACAGAATTAATGAAGATCAGACAAAAATAACCTTTTTATACTTCTTCTTTCCTACACGTATAATTATATAATCTTTTTTCAAATTATCTATCGAAATTTGATATTTTATATCAGGTATAATAAAATCATCAACATATACACCCTTTTGTTCTATCAACCTTTTTGCTTCACTTTTTGAGCTAACAAGTCCAGATTCAACAAGAATATCTACTATATAAGTTGAAAAATTCTTTTGTATCTTGCATGTAGGGATTAAATCTAAAGTTTCTTCATCAATATTTTTTGAAAAAATCTTTGCTCCTTTCTTTGCCTTATTAGCTTCATCTTCACCATGAGCTAGTTTAGTAGCTTCAAATGCAAGAATCTGTTTTGCTTCATTAATATTCTTTTCAGGTCTGGTTAGATCTTCAATAAATTCAATGTCAAGGAAAGTAAAGAGTTTTAAAAATCTTTTTACATCTTTATCATCTATATTTATCCAGTACTGATAGTAATCATAAGGTTTTAATAAGTTCGAATCAAGCCAGACGGCATTTCCAGCTGATTTGCCCATCTTTTCCCCATTAGCAGTCATTATAAGAGGTGCTGTAAAAGCATAAGCCTCTTTTTGATGAATTCTTCTTATTAGATCTATACCGGCTACAATATTGCCCCACTGGTCTGCACCACCCATCTGCATTTTACAATCTTCCTGTTCAAAAAGTTTTAAAAAATCGTATGCTTGCATAACTTGATAATTGAACTCTATAAACGATAGACCTTTTTCAAGTCTAATCTTATATGATTCAAAGGACAACATTTTATTAACAGAAAAATACACTCCTATCTCTCTTAAAAAATCGATATAATTAAGATTTAAAAGCCAATCACTGTTATAACGAATCTTAGTTGTTCCTTCTGTATGTGCATTTTCAGAAAAACTTAAAAATTGATTAAGATTCTTTCTTATCCCTTCTGCATTTGAAAATATCTGCTCCTTTGTCAGCATTTTTCTCATCTCAGTTTTTCCAGAAGGATCACCTACCATTGCAGTTCCCGTTCCAATAACGGCAATAGGTTTATGACCAAACTTTTCAAACCATTTAAGCAACATTATTGGTTCAAGACTTCCTATATGTAAAGAAGATGCAGTGGGATCAAAGCCTATATAACATGTCATGGGTTTTTGATCAAGAATACTCTCAAGATCTTCGCAGGTTTCTTGTTCAACAAAACCCCTTTCTTTTAATGTTTTAAATAACCCTTTCTTCATAATATCTCCATTCTATTTGAATCAAAAACTATTTTTACTAAACCTGAATAAAATATAATTTTAAAAAATTTGAATATATGCAATTCCTAAAAAAATATAATTTTAAGAATTAAAAATTGACAATATGAGGTAAACAGAAAGTCAGTAATCTAGTACCTTTTCTTCCCCTTTTAAAGCTCTTAACGTACCAAGAGCAAGGGCTTCCATCTCGTGTTCACCAGGGACCAGATAAAATCTTTCAGATTCAGGGAACCATCTCTTTATCCATCCAACGAGAATTTCCGAATAAGCCAATCCTCCGGTTAAGACTATAGTTTCATATTCCCCTTTTAATATTGTCTTCTGAGCATTTATTGCCTTTGCTACTTGAAAACACATGGCTTGAAGAACCTGTTTTATTTTTTCATCTTGTTCTGATTTACTTAAAAGTTCTTTTACATCATCAGTACCAAAGTAGGCGACAAGACCACCTGATCTTCCATAAAGGTCTTCGATCTCATCAAGTTTAAGTTCACCTTTAATAATAAGTTTTGCTATTACTCTTAAGGGAAGTGCACCACAGGAAGTTGGTGCGAAGGGTCCAGTTTGTCTTCCATCAAGAACATCAATTATCTTTCCTTTATGGATTGCATTAACTGTAATTCCACCTCCCAGGTGTGCTATTATAAAATTAGTCTTAAAAAAGTCCAGATTTAAATCTTTCGAAACTTTTCTTGCACAAGCTCTAACATTAAGGGTATGTGTCAAAGCAGCAAATTTTACTTTTGGATGACCGGCAATTTTGGCAATATCAGCCATCTCATCGGATGATATCGGATCAACGATAAAAGCTGGTTTGCCTGTCGATAATGAAAAATCGTAAGCAATCAATGCTCCAAGTAAGGATGCATGAATCTGCTGAATATTACCTTTATTAATATCATCTATCATCGACTCTGTTACCCTGTAAACTCCAGCTTTCAGCGGTTTCAATGTCCCACCTCTTCCTGCAAAAGCATCAAAAAAAGAAATATTGATTTTTTCTTCATTCAGGGCTTCAATAATAGCCTTTTCCCTATAAGGTTTTTCCTCAAACAAATCTTTAAACTTTACAATTTCTTCTTTTGGATGCTTGATATTTTTTTCATAAAAAAGATTTTCATCCTTATAAATAGCTACCTTTGTCGATGTAGAACCTGGATTGATCACTAAGATGTTCATACTTTCTCCTTTTAGAAGTTATGTATATAAAAAAATTGATTAAAATAACATTTCTTTAATTTTTGTTTAACCTAATAGTAAAATCAAACTCTATAAAAAAACATCAAAATAGAACCAGGCTGCATTGCATTAAAAAAATAAATAATATAGATGTAGTGAGCTTAATAATTTTATAGAAAATATCAATTATTATCAAAAAGATCTGGGCTACTTGATTTTAACTGTTCAATAAAAGAATTTTTAAAGGAATCCAGCATAATGACGCTTTCTTGCTCATTTCTACCGATAACCTGAATGTAAATTTTTATTTTTGATTCAGTACCAGAAGGTCTTATGGTAATTTTAAAATTTTCTCCAAAAAATTGTATAATATTGCTTTTTGGTAAATCTGTTTTATCATAAAGATAATCTATTATTTTTCTTACCTTTTTCTCATTTATTATTTCCAGTGGTTCTTCTCGCATCTTTTTCATAATTCTTTTCATTTTATTGAGCCCTTCATATCCTTCAAAAAAGAGATTTATTGTATCATGCTTATAATAGCCAAATTGTTTAAATATATTATCCAAGTAACTTCTAACAGTAATACTATTTTCTTTGCAATATGAAGCCACTTCCAGAGCAACAATAAGAGAGGAAAAAGCATCTTTATCTCTAACATTTGAACTGGCAAGAAAACCATAACTTTCTTCTGCTGCAAATAAAAATTTGTTATCTTTAATATTATTAATAGTTTCCCCTATATATTTGAAACCAATAAGTGTAATATGAATATCTAACCCAAAATATCTTGCTATGGTTTCAATAAGATCAGTCGTAACTATAGTTGTGGCACCGTAGTATGGTAATAAAAATGAATTAAGATTAATTTCTGAAAT
>JAAYUW010000175.1 GCA_012517545.1 Exilispira sp. | reverse complement strand
CTTTATATGCTTTAAACTTTACATCAGGAATATTCTTGATTGCATATTTTAATCTTTCTTCAAAATCATTTGCAATTATATAACCACGAACTGGCTTACCATTTGCTAATGCTTCAGAAACAAAACCCATGTAACCAAGAAACAGTTATAGTAGGGCTTTATGTATTCAAACTTTGGCCTGTTGGCTGTAGCATACTCGTAGAGACAATTAAGTGAAGGTGGTACTCCGTCAGAATCGGCCACGGGCTTTTGAACGAAGTTAAATTATTTTTTTAAACATACCCAATATTTCCATCGTTACTTCTTCGATTTTATTACGATCTACCAAAACAAATATTATCGCCGGGTAAAATCTATGTTTGCCCTGATGGTGCAAGAATAGTATTATATCTATTTATCATTGTTATTGTTGTCCCTATTGGTATCATAAGATCCGAAATTTTACATTCTCCTTGGTAAATATCATCATCTATAAAAATTTCCATCAATTTATAAACAGCATCATGAATTGTAACTAATTCTATTGTTTGTTTGGACTTCTTTTTTTTAGTTAAACTCTTAATTTTAATATATCAGCTAATTTTCCGATAGTTGTTCCTTGAAATAAAACGAACAAAGTAACTGCAAAAAAAACAATATTAAATATCTTATGCTGATTATCAATTCCGGCATCTGCTGGGTATGTGGCTAATACTATTTGTACAGCTCCTCTTATTCCACTCCAACTTAAAAATATTTTTTCTTTTAAAGATAATTTTGTAAAAAACGTACAAATAAAACCGCTAAAAATCTGGCAATAAATGTTACAACAAAAAATTAAACAAAGCCAAATACCCAAATACTTGAAAAGTTTTTAGAAAATACCAAAAGCCCTATTAGTACCAAATCCACCTGAAAATAAAATAAATATTAATGCAATATTCGCCATTTGTTGGGCTAATTTTGCATTATCGAAAGATATTTTCCCTGTAACATCACTTCCAGAAATAATACCGGTACCCAGGGCTATAATAATTAATGGAACATTTATTTTTCTAGAAATTAAAGCAACAAAAACAATGGATATGAGTATTAAGGAAGTAATTAATAGAATTAAAAAGCCTTAAAAATACTTTAATTACACATAACGTTTGGCTTACTGATGTTTCTAAACCAGCCTAGTAGAGCGTTTTTTCTTTGTCGGCGCTTAGCGCACAGTAAAACGGTGTGGTGCACATACCCTCGAGCCTTTCCAGCCGTGCCATTGTGGGCATGCGTTATTATATGCCACCCCATGATCCTTGAAACAAGAATGACAAAAGGATAGCGCTTAAGTCAATTAACAAATAAACACATAGTAAACATCACATAATATATTTATTAATTCAAATATGCATTATGCTCATTTGGCGAGGTTGCATACCCTTAATCAAAAACTGAATAATATAAAATATAGATTTATTTTAGAGATTTTCTCATAACAAGTTTTTGTTCAGTTTCATAGCACACGGTAAAACCTGTTTTTTCATACAATGCAACTGGTCCCATAAAGTCTTCAGCTTCATTAATAAATTTTTTATTTGGATACGCTTCAACAAAATCAAAATTATCTGTTTTTGCATCTTTACAAACTTGCTCCAGTAGTAATTTTGCTATGCCTTTTCCTCTCATCTCAGGTGCAATTGCAAAGCAAAATATGGACTTTACTTTTATTTCTGGAGAAGATTCTTCAGTATGAACTGAACTCATAAAATTTCGCCAGCAGTAACACTTAAAACAGTCTGATTTCGTATTTGTATTGCACCACCCCACAACAATGTTATCACAATAAGCAAGATACCCTTGAATATTATTTCCTTTGATATAATTAGTAGCTAGATCTCTTCTTTTTTCTACTGAAGAAAAATCTTTACCCTCAATATCATCGTTACTCCACCAAATACAATAACATTTATGTTCTTCTTTGTTAGTGGCATGTGGTGTGGTATCAAAAAAGTGCAAATAATCTGTCGTCAGTTCTGGTGTCAACTTACGAATTTCAATATTCATTTGTAAACCTTCATATATATTATTTATCTCGTTTGAGTATAGATCAAATATCAATAATCTCCTATATAAAGATATATATCTTTATATAGTTACTTCCATATTTATGATTAAAGCTTGTTCTTCCATATAATACAGTAGTGATAACTTCCTATGGGGTTACATATAATGGTTGCAACGTATGCGATGTTTTCCAGCGAGCAGAATAAAATCCCGGCTTTATCTAACAATAATTTCGCTCTTTCGTTTTCTTTCTATTCTTAGGTCGTTCCCCCATATCGTAAACATGAAGCCAGGATTTAGCAAGCGCCTGCAACTGTCGCATAAAGGGATGCTAGTACCAGAAGTTGGCAATCAACGGGAGCCAAATTGAGCGCAGCGAAGCGTAGCCGAAGATTCGCTGGTATATGCTCCCGATAGGGACGAGGATTGCGAAGCAATCCGAAGAGCCAGTGAAGGGACACCATGACACCACCTCATTTTCCTTTTATTTTTGGTACTAATAGAGAGGTCTCTTTTGCGTATTCTTTATATTCTTCACCAAATTTTGTAATTAGCTCCCTTTCCTCTTTTTTTATTCGTGTGACAAAGGCTACTAAAGATAAGATAAAAAATAAAAGACCATATAAGTTTCCAGCGATGAGTGTAAAACCCAACGATAAAATTAAGCCTGATAAATAGATAGGATGCCTAACTTTTGCATAAATTCCGGTCTTTACGAGTTTTTGCTCCTTTTCTGTAGTCGAAAAAAGTGTCCAATATCTGGCCAAATCTCTCCTCGCAACGAAATTTATACATATGCTAAGGAGAATCAGGATGAAACCAGGTAAAGCAAGTAGAAATATGTATTTCTCTTCGAGTATAGAGATGATGGCATTAACAAGAAGTGCTATATAAAAGATATAAATTAGATAAAATGTATAATCTTTACTCTTTACTATGCTCGGCCACCATGGTATTTTAGCACCATGCTTGCGTGAGATATACAAACCAACATAATTATAGATTAATATGCATACAACCAATGCAATCAACAATATAACGTTTGTTTCCATTATTTTCCCTTATTATAAATTTTCCATATTTTCAATCTTTTTACTTCGAGCGTCCCGAAGCTGATTTCATATAACTCCATATTTTATATTGTCAATTGAAGATATAATTTTTGCAACCTTTTCTTTGCTCAGTATAACAGTTAGCTTTCTATCCTTACGAGGTCTTTTTACTTAATAAATAAATGCTTTTTTAAGCATAGTCTCGTAATATAACTTTAAGGCGTTAATAGCCTGATTAATTTTGGAAGTTGCAAATTGTCTCTCATCAATTAGAAAAAGTAAATAGTTTTTAACATCTTCATCGTTAATGTTAGTAAGGGTTTTTCCTGAAAATCTTAAAAAATCTCTGTTAAAATAAGTATATGATTTAACAGTCTTATAATCTGTCTATATAAGATCATTTTTCATTCAACAACTTCAACCCTTTATCGGCTATTGTTTTGACAGAGTTCAAATCTTGCATCGAAAAGAAAAAGCACGTAGCTTTCCCAATGTAGCCAATTGTCGAAAAAGATACCTGTTCACTTCCTATTTGATAAAAGCCTATATTAAAATCATCTTTGGTAGAAAAGACAACCTCCGTATACTCCTTCTTTATGTTCTGCCACTTTGCCGATAAGTCACCCATATATTCAAGTGCTTTGGATAGACTTTCAATTTCTTCAAGATCAAGAAATGATGTATTTGAGCGCTCGTACTTCCCTCCCTCTGTGATATCAATTTTAAGCCCACGAATTCTTTGGCTCTCCTGACCTGGTTCATAAATCACAAGAGCACTGAATTCTATTTTGGATCCATACCTCCCTGCAACTTCTCCCAGTTTGTAGAAATCCTTAACAATCAAATTTCCTTTCTTCGCAAGGAATGCCTCCAACTTTGTTGGAGGTTCTTTCGGCTCACCTTCGTTTTCACCCTGTGCTGAAGCTATCATTGGCAAAAGTACTAAAGCACACAAAACAATTATTAGAAATTTTTTCATGGCAGACTCCTGGAAAAATCAATATTTTTTGAAAAAATTCCACTTTTTTAGTTTTTTTTATTAAAAATAAATTAATGGCGATCCTGCAAATATATGTTAAATATTTTTTTAAATTTATACCTAATTTCAGGAGAGCCATTAATTATTACTTAACTTATGTTCACACTTAAAAATAATAAAAAAATAGAATATACTTCAAAAGAAAGAAAACAGGTAAGTATATTGAATCTGCATGAAATTTTCTCAGAATTACTATAATTTTTAATCACTTTAAATTTGAAAAAATTGGTATAAAAAAGGTTGTTAAAAGTTCAGAATGAGGGTTTTTAATATAAGTGTTAAAAGAAAATCTCAGGAGAAAAATTTTGGTTCAGAATTTTTCGTTCTTTGCTAAAAGTGTAGGCAAATTCTCTATAAAAATTAATATTGATGTATAAAATTAAATATAAATTTTAAAAATAATCTGTATCAGTGATTTATTATTCTCGAGCTTTTGACTTTCAAATTTCCACTGTTATGCCCACATAAAAAAATGAAGAGCCTAAGTTTTTAGAAAAATCAAATCACAATAAAATTGAAAAAGTGAATTCTGCTCGGAAGTATAAGGATTATTTTTATTTGTAAAAATCCAGAATAGATAATTTTCCTTCTTTACTGAAATATAATGATAGATTTTATCATTCAAAATGACCAGACCAGCCGGTTTTATTTTTGATAAATTTTTTCTTACAGAATTAAAAAAATCTTGATTATTGGATACCAATAAAGAGGTTTCTTCCTCTATATTTGTCTTCAAAACAGCGTAATATTCAGACTGAATTGCTTTCATAATCAAGTTCATAGCACTGGCACATTTTTCAATAAAGGATATTTTTGAGTTCTTTGACAATTCAATAAGCTCAACTATTATCCTTACATTTTCTGAAGATTGTATTGGATCTCTGACAAGTATCCCACTTAAATAGCTGGTGCTCATTGAGCTTATTGAGATAGAAGGATCGTACAAAACCACCTGATTTTTACCATTCATCTTACCAAATCTGCATGCTATATCCGCTTTTGATATAAGCATATCAGCAAATATTGAATCTTCCGGATATCTGGCTATGCCTATCGTAGCTGTTATCACCCTATCAGAAACTATCTTCTGGAGTCGTAATGTTGTACATATTCTATTTGCTATTATCTGCGCATCAACAAGAGATATATAGGGAATATATATTAAGAATTCTTCTCCACCATATCTTCCTATTATATCAACCTTTCGCACTGAATTTTTTATAGATGATGCGACAAGTTGAAGCACCTTATCACCAAAGTCATGGCTGTACAAATCGTTTATAGACTTAAAGTTATCTATGTCAAGAAAAAGCAAACTTCCTTTTTTTGTTTTATTTAAAGCAATCCTCAACCTATTCAAAAAATTGTTTCGCATTAAAACTTTTGTTAGCGGATCATATAGATTTTCTTCAGTTATTAAATATTGGTTATAACAGAATGAAAGCATTGATTTAGCAAAGTTATAAAATTCGATTTCAAGATTCCAATATGGATTTACAAGTAATTGAGATTCAAAAACAAGAAAATATGTATATTCATCAAACTTGTATGAACTGTAAGATTCTTTCCTTTCTATCTTATTTGAGATATCAACAATTGGTATGATACAGAAGAAATGTGGTGTTTTGAAATCATACGATATTTTTTTATAAATTATTGGCGCACTTGAATTTAAAAAGGATTTAAAACTATCGCTAAAATAATCTTGAAAATGGTTTATATATCCTCTTTTCTTATCATCAGCGATGAGTTTAATACTATAAGCCTCATCCACTTTAAAAAGGGCTGCATAAGTGCAGTATCCATATCTTAATACGAATCTTAAAATAAACCTAAATCTATCTTCGATACTTTCTTCTGACCCCTGGACAATTTTTGTAAATATTTTATCAAGCATCTCATAAGTTACTTTCATGTTTAAAGATATTTTTTCAAGTTGATTTTGAAAAGATCTTTCTCTTGTGAGGTAGAATAGGGCAGATGGATATTCTTTTAAAAATTCTTTTATAGCCGGGAAATTCCTTAGATGCTTCCTCTGTATCTTATTTAGCTTGCCATATATATTCTTTAAAATTAAGACTGACTGCATAAGATATTCTTGATTCTTCGTCAGACGATAAGCTAAAAAGTTATCCATAAAACTATAAAGAATATCACCAACATATCTTGATTTTTGTAACAAAATATCTAAAGGTTCTTGAATAGAGGTGCTAAAAGCATTAACTTCTCTATTGCTTTCCTTTTCAAAGATCTTATTATAAAGAGAATAAAAATAATTGTATCTTGAAAATGTCTTACTCGAATAATCTACGGGAAGCAGTTTGTTTTTTAATGATTCGGGGAGAGGATGACCGAATATAACATGCATATATATTCTCTGGGAATCAACAGCAATTATTTCAATATCTGATTTTTCCTGTTTTTCAAGTATTTCATTTTCAATACGGTTTATAAGCTCATCTTTGTTAAAAAAGAAAGCTACATCAAGTACAAGATATCTATAGAACTGCTTGTATTCAGAATATAATATATTATCTCGCCTTTTGTCCATTGTTTTCATTATTTCGACAACTTCATTATATCTACCAATCTTTACCAGGTAAAAAGCTTTGAAATAAAGATATTCAAAATATATTGGAAAAATGGAAGGATCGGGAATATTTTTTTCTATCGATAATAGAACATTCTTAGCTTCTTGAAGGTTCCAGCAATCTATATGATAAGCCAGTATTTTTATTAGAGCAAAGAAGTATATATCAAGTTCTACTTCTCCCTTTGAAATAGCTTCAGATGCCACCTGCTCAAGCTTGTTAAAATATTCCAGCGCTTGCTCGTTCTCTCTGTGTTTGTTAAGGTAATCTACAGCAAGATTGGAATAACTAATAATCAAAGTATAGTAGAGTTTGAATTTGTCATTATAAAATATTGATTCTTTTGTATATTGTATAGCTTTTTCGTTGTTTTCTTCTCCTTCCTGTGAGGAAAAGTAAACTCCAAGATTATGTGCTGCTTTCAGGTAGAATATCCAGTATTTTAAATCCTTTGAGTCATTGTAAACTATATCCTGCAAAACATAATATTCAGTAAGATCACTCTGTATATCTTCTTTGATTTTTTTGTAATAAGCGGCAAGTGCATATAAAAATAACAGGTATTCAGCATCATCATACTTATCAAGATGATTTAAAGAGATTATTTTAAGTATTTCTTTACTTTTTTCGGGGTTATTAAGAAGGTTTGCATATGTGTAAAACATTATTAAAGCAACAAATGAGTTAACCTGCAGTTCATTTTTAAATTCATCATAAATTTTATCTATTTCATCATATTTATACTCTATCCCATTGATGATTAATTCGATAGCCTTTAAAAATATTGGTTTAAATATAACCTTCTTTGAATCTTTACAATCTATTGAGGTTATCTTCTGATGTAAATTTTTTAATTTTTTAGTGCTAAGCATGATTATTGAAAGATAAAAGTATTCCTTTAAACTGTAACAGTAATCTTCCAGTAACTTTACTGAAGGAACTATAGTAAATATCAGGTCATAAATATTTGAATAATCTGCATAATTGGCAAATATAGAAAAATCTTTATAAAATTTGATAATTTCATATATAAGATCTTTCGATCTGAGCTTTTTAAGATTAAGAATATACTGACTTTTATCATCAATAGTTGTAGCCCAATTTTTCAAAAGGTAAGTTTGAAATTGAAGTAAATATCTTTTATCCTCTATTTTTATAACAGAATTAAGGAGATCTCGTAGTAATAGATTTGTTAAACTCAGTGAATTTGAAATCTTCGAATATCGTAACATCTTCTTATTCATCAAAGAAGCAAGCAAACTTTTTCTTACCTGATATTTCCTTAAAGAATATATCATATTAACATTAATAGGTCTATTAAAGGTCAAAAAGATTATGAGAGCATTTATTTCTTCATTTGATAGATTTTCGATATTATAAGCAGCTTCAATATACTCATAAAATGCATCCTTGATTTTTTTTACTCTTCTTGGACTCTGAACTATTTGATTACCTTCCACTTTAAATAAAGATTGATTTTTGCTAGCAAAATCGACGAAATAAAAAAATATTGTCAGATCGAAAGAGTTCGAAATTTTTGTTATATCAAAGTCATACCAGTTAAATATAAAAGAAAAGGCTTTTTCAATACTGTTATGGTCAACTTCAATTGGTTCATAGAACCAATCAACATCTTTTTCACTTTCAATATTTGAAAACCTTATAAGATATATTCTGTTATTTGTTTTTGATAGATCGAGTAAAAGTTTTTTCTCCTTTGATGGATAATTTAAAAAATCAGTAAATATAAAAATAAATTTTTCATTGCTCAACTTACTTTGCAGAAAAGCTTTTGCCTCTTCAAGGCTTTTTACTTCATGAGCAGCTTTAAAACTAACATATTCGTAAAAATCCTGTGAGTTTTGCAATATAACAGTGTTCGGTTCACTTGATTTCATATAAGAGGAAAAATAAGATTGAAATGAACTTAAAGATAAAGAATCATTCCATAGCATAATAATTCGACTTTTTAATCTATCTTTGATTGATGCAAATTGTTTTTGAAGGTTGAAAAGTGTCGCACTGATAATCTCAGAGTTTTGAAAATAGTACAGATGTTGATTTTCATTTTTCAGGATATTCTGTAAATATAGCTTCATAAAATCATAATCAAAGTGCATCTCTTCACTGTGATAGTAAAAATTACGAAGTTCAGTAGATGGTTCTTTTGAGATTTCTTCATATGATTTTATGATAAGTTCAAAAAATTTTTTAAAATCCTCTGAGTACTGTTGCATCGTTATGTTTGCAGGAAAAATATCAAGCAAAACAGGGGAACCAGTTTTTTGAACCAATATATTGAACTTTTGAATATCATTATGACTGACATTGTTTTTATGAAGGTAGTTTAAACTATAAAGAATCTTACTTATAACAGAAAAAATCACCTCTTCGTTATCTGCTTGCTGCTGTATATATTTGTGAATCGGGATGGAATCTTCGATATATGGCATTGTATAAAACCAGATCTCCCTTTCAAAGGGAAAATTATCTATTTTAAATATTTTTTCTAATGTTAATGGTTTTATGATAAATGGATTGTTGATAGATATAAGTATTGAATACTGTCTGATAAGTTGAGACACAACCTTTCTCGAAACCGAGTTTATCTTGCAAATCTTTAATGCAATATTTTTCCCTGTCTTTTTATCCAGAGAAAGATAGGTTAAACCATAATTTCCGCTTCCAAGAAATCTTATAATCTCATACCTGTTGTTCAGGAAATTCATAAAATAGATGTACCTTCTGAAGTGATCATTTACATTTTTAAACCCTACATAATGCAAGCACTTTCTTTTTTAATTATACCTTCCTTAACTTTCTTATAAGATCATTATAGCATGAATAATCAATCTAAGCTTTCATTTCGGTGCATATGGAAGAAAAAGTTGGTAATAAAAGAGGCAAAAAATATCATAAATATTTAGCTTTCACAAAGCATAGAAAATTTCTTCCCTAAAAAAGCAAAAAAGACAAAATAACAGGAGTTAACTGTTTTACAGCTATCATATTTGTTATAATTGTAAACTATTAAAATTTATCTGCAAGTAGAATCTCTTTCTGTATATTCTGGCTTACAATCAAAATCTGAGATAGCATATCTGACAAATCTTCCTCTATTTCAGTTTTTATTTTTTCTAAAAGTCTGAGCTCATTTTCGATAAAACGAGTATTCTTAATGTCGATTTCTTTACCAGAATCAGTTTCATCAGCTGCATCAATATCAAAAATCTTTTTGCTGGAATATTTTATTGATATTCTTCTTAAAAGCATTATAAGGTTTTCAGGATTTCTATATTGTCCAATAAATGTTCCATCCTTAATAAAATCAATAAATTTCTGCGTTTGTTCCATATCAATCGAACAAAAATTTTTAAAAAATTCTATAATAAAAGACAGAGCAGGATTCGCATAAGTTTTTTGCAATGATTTCGCAGAATCTTTTATCTTTCTATCTATATAAAGATCTAAAAGAATTTCAAGTAGTTGATGAGAGGGAAGATAATTCTCTTTCTCAATATTATTTATTTTTTTAATCAGCAGAAAAAAAAGCCTATCGTTGTGAAACCATTTATCCATTAAAAGATGAACCTTCATTCCCTTTAAACATAAATGTGCATCATCTTTTGTAAAAGTATCTTTATCTTCTTTCTCTTCAAAAAAAGCTATCTTTGCAATTCCTAAATTTTCAATTATATTATCACAAAAAGATAAAGTAACCTTACAATTTCTATTTTGAAGAGAAAGCAAATCTGGTAATGTTAAACCTATATTGTAATATATATTATCTTGTAAAATAGATATTATATGGTGAGCTAAAAAATTCATCTTAAAACCTTTAACATTTTTTTAGCCATAGCATTAATATTGTAAACTTACCATTTTTTTATCTTTTCAAAATAACCTTCTACCTTGTTATTATTTGACAAAGCCAAACAATAAACTATAAGAGTGAAAGGAGCTAAAATGAAAAAAAAATCATCGCTAATTATTTTTATTTTAATTCCTCTTATTGCTTTTTGTATATTCTTTCTTATCCTTTTTTCTTTATCGGGTACTTATGGTATTTTCAAATGGAACTACTCATATAAAGTTTTACTGAGGCAAATACTCATTATTCCACTGGTTCCAGTATTTACTGGTTTAATTGCACTTATTATATCAAAAAATGATAAAATTTATAAAATTTTTTATTCTATAACAAAAGTATTAAGCATAATTGTTGTCTTTATACCTGTAGTTGCAATTATAGCTATTTTTATTATGACTTCTGGTTCTTTTTCATCTTTGCCACCTTTACTGACTATAACAGATAAACTATGTTCAAATGGAACTCTGGCTTATTGCTTAAATTTGACTACAGAAAAACCAGAAGCACTTTTCTTAAAATATTACCCGCTTTTAGATCCTTCAAATTTTGTTCAACTAAAAGAAAATAAACCTAAAAAACTCCATACATTTTTTTTGCAGGATCTATCTGCTGGTACTGAATATAAATATGAGTTATCAAATGGTTATACTTCAAAATTTACAGTTCCAGATCAGAAGTTCCTTAAAGATGATGATTCTTTTTTTTCATTTGCAGTATCTTCAGATCTTCATATAGGTAGAGCTGAAACTTCACTGGATGCAGCTAAAAATATACTATCCAATATTTCAAAAAATCAATCTTATGCTTTCTTTGCAACTTTAGGCGATTTTGTTGAATCGGGATATATAAAAGAACACTGGCAAGAATTGAGAAATTTCTTTTATGAAAATTTAAGTAATCTCCCTTTATTGCCTGTAATTGGAAATCATGACGCCTTTCTGGGTGGTGATAGATATTATAAAAAAGTGCTTGTTTCTCAAGAGCAGAATGGCAAAAAATCCAGAGTTTACAATCATTATATATATAATGGAGGAGAAAGAAATATCCATATCATCTCATTGCAGCTTCTCTGGGGTATGGAAGATTTTTCATCTTCTCAAAAAAGATGGCTTGAAAACGAGTTAACAAAAATATCTAAGGATGACTTTGTCGTTATCCTATCTCACTGCTTTGCCTACGCTTCAGGATATACAGAACAAAGTGGTATCAAATGGTATGATAACCAGGATGTTATAAGAAAGCTCGTTCCATTGTTTAAAAAATATGATGTAGATCTTGTTTTAAGTGGACACAATCATTTTATGGAACTTATTGAAAATGATGGAATAATCTATAGTATAGTTGGTGCCTTTGGCTCAGTACCAGATGTAGAAAGAACATATATTACAGCAAATTCCCTCTGGTATAAGAGCCATACTTTCGGTTATCTTGATGTAACATGCTATAAAGATTATTTTAAAATTAATTTTTACGATCAAAATAACAACTTACTGTTTTCAAAAATTACCGATTATTAATATATCTTATATTTCAAAAAACAAATGAGCAATGTCCTACTTTAATCACTTTAGATCTGTTTATTCACTATAAAAGTTAATATAAAGCAATATTAACTGTTTTTAGGAGAATTATCATGAAAATGAAAAAAACTATTATTTTATTTATTCTAACTTTTCCTATTCTAATTTTTTTAAGCGATAGTAGTATTGATATCATCACAAATTTTGTTAAAATAGATGGAGCAAACTATATATATTCACTTGATGGAAAAAATTATAAGATACCTTCTCTTTATGTTCAAAGAACAGAAATTACGAATAAAGATTGTACTGAACTTTTGAACTGGGCTTTTTTGCAAGGTTACTTAGAAATATCCAATAAGGATGTTTATTCTACTTATCAGGGAAAATTTCTAATCTATATACTTGAAGAGAAATATTCTGACATTACATTTTCAAAAAATGCTTTTTCTTGCAAAAAGGGAAAGGAAAATTATCCAGCAGCCGGATTTACATGGTACGGTGCGGCTGCTATTGCAAACTTCTTAAGCATGCAGCTGGGTTTTATACCTGTCTACAATCTTATGCAGGGGAGCATAACTCCAAAGGGCAATGGCTTTCGTTTACCTCATGCCTATGAGTGGGAGTTTTTCTTTCGGGGTGGGACAAAGTCGAATAACTACCAATATGCTGGTTCTAATTTATTAGATGAAGTTGGTTGGTTTGAAAAAAACTCCTCAAAAAGAGTTCAACCTATAATGCAAAAAAAATCAAATGAACTTGGAATCTACGACTTGAGTGGCAACCTCTGGGAGTGGTGCTATGATATGGGTATTTCTGCAGGAGCCATAGTCAAAGGTGGAGCCTATGATTCGAAAGAATCATCCTGCATATACTCGGCTTTTGCTGAGTTTGAACCACTTGAGTCCCTCGCTAATGTTGGTTTTAGACTGGTTAGAACTTATTAAATTATTATTTGATTATAAGGACAGAAAATGCAAAGACAGATTATTTCAAAAAAAGATTATTTACAAATTTCAAAGGCTAACATCAAACCTCAGATCAAAAGTGATACCTATCTTGAAAGACTTTATAAATATATCCCATCAGAGATAATACTACTTTATATAACCTGTGAAAAAATAATTCTCGATCAATCTCAGCTAAATATCTGGACATACTGGGCTTTGGCTGGATTTTGTTTACTTATGACCCCTCTTTATCTTTTTTTTGTCCAGAAAGTAAAAAAAGCCAAACAACTTATCTTATCTACTCTTTCCTTTGCTGTCTGGGTATTTGCTCTCGGTGGACCTTTTACCCTGTTAAGCTGGTATGATCCACTTTATGGTGCACTTTTACTTCCAGTTTTTACCTTCACAATAAGTTTATTTCAATAATCTTCCAAATTCTTTAGATTACTTAAGATTTATTGTAATTTATTGAGAGTTGTATACTCAAAATATGGACTTTTAACTTTCTAAGTCCAGGTTTATATTTATACCTGAGAACCATTATATAATTTATCTATTATTGAATTTAATGAATCATCTTTAGATATTGTAATATTACTAAAACCACTAAGTGGTGCACTATCAAACTTTAAAACTCTTGATGAGATAAGAGGAAGCTCATCGATATTATTAGTCACAAGCAAAATTGTTAAATTTTTATATTCTTTTTTTATAAACTTAATTATTTTATTTTTAGATTGGACATCGATTGATTTAAAAGGTTCATCAAGTAAAATTACAGAAGGGTTGAAGATAAATGCTCTTATAAGTGCTATCTTAGCCTTCATCCCTCCGGATAGCTGATAAGGGTAATAATTTGAAAAATCCTTAAGATCACATATGTCTAACCATTTTTTGATATTATCTGAAACATTTTCGTCTATATCTATATCATTTAGTTTTAAAGGATAGATTATATTTTCATAGGCACTTTTATATGGGAAAAGCCTTGCTTCCTGAAATACTATCGAATATGGTTTCTTAATATAGAATGAACCAGTGTAGTTTTTATCAAGATTTGCCAGTATACTCAATAAAGTTGTCTTGCCACTTCCTGAAGGAGCAAATAATGCCACAGTATCATCCTGTGCAATTTTAAAACTAAGATTATCAATAATAAGATGTTTCCCAAACCTTTTTGATAAATTTTCCACGATTATGGCGTCACTCAAGTTTAAAACTCCATTAAGATCAATATTATTTAAAAACATCTATCTATTTTAATAAATTACCGCATTCCCGGTCAACTTGTATTTTTTAAGCTTTTCTTAGTTTTCTTTATATAGCTTAGCCATGAAAACTGGCGAAAAGCGAGAAGATAAATTTACAGGATATAACAAAATTACTCACTTAAAAGATATTTTTGAAAGAAAAGAATAAAGAAAAGATTAACTACAAGTTCAAAAATAACCATAAATAAAAGAAGAATGATAAGATAGAAGAAAACTTTATCCATTTGAAAATATATTTTAGCCACATTTAAAAGATAACCAAGTCCATCCTGTGAACCAATAAACTCCCCAAGTACGACTACTTTTAACCCAAGTCCCATGCCAAGGGTGATGTTACTCCTTGTCGCTGGAATCAAGGAAGGTAGATAGAGATCTTTTATTATATCTTTTTTAGTACCACCAAAAACTTTTATGACCTGCTCAAGTTGAAGATTTTTTTTTAATAATGCATTACTTGTATTTATAAATACGGTCGAAATTGTTAGCGATGCGACCATCATGATAGGAACAGATGAACCTATTCCAGATAATAAAAGAAATATTATGATGATGCATTGTAGTGTTGGGGCTTGGTATTTGATGCAAGAGTTTGGAGAATGGGTATATCCATCTAACAAAGAGTATATATTTGAAAAGATGGATTATGTGGCTCTTGGACATTGGCATGGATTTGGAGCTGTTGGTAAGTATGAGAATGTTTATTATAGTGGAAGTAGTGAGCGAACAAGTCTAAATGACAAACGAAACTCAAAGGGTTTTATACTAGCTACTTTTGAAGATAAGTTAAATATAGAGTATAAAGAGATAAGAATACGTGCCATTAGACAAAAACAGATTGATTGCCAAGATTATGACCTTAGTGTAGAAAATCTTGATATTAGTGATTGTGTTGATGCTATAGTAGAAGTAAAACTAAAAAATCTAACACCACTTAGTTCTATTGATATATCAAATAAACAAATCAAAGATATATTT
>JAAYUW010000174.1 GCA_012517545.1 Exilispira sp. | reverse complement strand
AATATCCATCAAATCCCCTTTTCAAGTTTGAAGTAAGTTATTACATTTTTTCAACATAACTTTTACGGATACTTTATTATAGAAATACTCTAATTTCCCTTATATATATAACTTCACTATTGAGTAACAAGATCAGATCGCATAGGCAAATATGTGATGATATACTTTTCTCATGAGAGTATTTACTTTTAGATAACCTGATTGTGATAGATCTGGAATTTTCCTGTTATTTTTGAATAAAAATAGGTTCATCCGACAAATGCGTACTTGTTTAATAAAAATATGAAATATATAAATTCTTAAAACAATAATAAACAGATTCACTTATCTAGTATCTTTTTTTTATAATTTTAATATAACAATATTCAACTTACTCTACTTCTATTTACAACCCTTCATTTTTTTTATTCGACATCTTTTCCCTTGTTAATAAATGTAAAGAAAGAAAGTATTCATTTGTCGGATGAACTTTGAAATATAACAATAAATAAAATTTGCAATTACTAAGTAAAGAGAAAATTTTTTTTAACAACATTTAATCACTTAAACCAAATATCTTATCTATGATGTTATATGGCATTATTCTATTTTTTTCCCAATATAAATATAAAACAGATACCCATAAAACTGTTTATATTTTGAATATAACTCTGCCTCACACTTCATAAATCCAACAAAATTCTCACATATCAAGTTAAAGTCAAATTCGCGAGTCTTTGGTTTTTGTTCGCCTATAAACTGTCCTGTTAGTGGGTATTGAGTTAGTTTCAATTTTTACTACTGGCTCTATGGTAAATGCCCAGTCACTTTTTGTAGGATGAACCTTTTATACTATGTTAGCAGTTGGGGTAAAGATTGTTATTTATCGTATTTAACAAAAAACCTTTTCTGAAAGATTCAACTATATCTGCAAGATTTTGTGAACCGGTCTTTCATCCTCAAAATCAAAGATTTTTTTATGAGTATAGAATAAAGATTGTAAAAAAAAGTAGAGACCGAAAACATTTTTTCTTAGATATTTACAAAGATCTGTAATATAAAATAAATCGGAGCGACTGGACTTGAACCAGCGGCCCCTACCACCCCAAGGTAGTGCGCTAGCCAACTGCGCTACGCTCCGACTGTGAAATAGATATCTTAAAGATACAATTCACAATAAAATAATAATAAAAATAAAAATTTTATCAAATAAATTATTTTTGGTTTATCCGGCAAATTAATACTTTATTCTTTTTATATTTATTAGCAAATGCAAAACTGCTAATTTAAAACATATCAAAAACCGATCTTATCTCATCTATGCTTGATCCAAATCCAAGTAAAAGTTTTAACAGTATCAAAGCCTTGTGAGGTTTGATATCTTTAGAAAGGATTACTCCGTGGTCTTCGAGGCTTTTCCCTCCCCCTTCATATGCATAGACACCAAGAGTTCGGCCAAGATGACAGCGTGTAGAAACAACCACGGGTATATTTTTTTCAACAATTTCGTAAATGACATTCGCGACCATCGGAGGGACATTCCCTCTTCCAAATCCTTCTATGACAATCCCTTTAAATGGAACTGAATGACATATAGTTCTTAAAAGCGCTCCGTCATCTCCAACATATGTTTTATAAAGTATTACCTCTTTTTCATATTTATCAGTCTTAAATACAAAGTTTCGTTTTTTGGATCTTGCAAAAAAAACTTTATCTTCATCAACAATTCCTAGCAAACCAAAACCAGGAGATTGAAAAGTTGCAACATTTGATGTGTATGTTTTTGTAACTGTATATGGATCATGTATCTCATCATTTATAACAACAAGAACTCCATATCCATCAGACTGAGGAGACAGAACTGTTTTTATTGCAGATAAAAGGTTTCTAGGGCCATCTACACCTATATCATCGTTTGCTCTCATAGAGGCTGTAAGAGCCACTTTTATATTATTTTCAAGGACAACATCAAGAAAGAATGCCGTTTCTTCAAGTACATCGGTTCCGTGTGTAATGACAAAACCATGATATTTATCCTTATTTTCTCTAATTATACGGACAAGGTTTACCATATCATCCATAGTAATATGAGGAGAAGGTTTATTTGCGTACTCATAAACATCTATTTCCGCCGGAAGGTAATGTTTAGGTATCTGGTTTATTATAAGATCTCCATTCAAAGCAGGTATATCTCCTCCATCTGGTCCAGCAACCATCGAGATCGTTCCACCTGTTGTTATTATTAAAACTTTTTGCAAAACTTCCTCCAGTTATTTGCCTTTCTATAATAAATATCTTTTAAAAATGAATCCTCGCTAAATTGTGAGGGTAAATTATAAGTAAATTTGAATAAAAAATTTATCGTGTTTATCACAAACAGCAAAGAGTTTTTAAAATATTTTCAGGCAAAAGTAAAAAACATAGCATTTTTTAAATGAATATTAATTATTGTCCGGTAAGAATACATTTTTTTTAATCACTAAAACACTCTTAAAAGATAATATTGACTAACAGCTGGGAAGATAACTATGGATATTTTAAACGATAAGTCAAGAACTAGCAAGTAATTTTAATAATCCTCTTTAAATCTTTCTATGGCTTCTTCATCCCCGACAATCACAAGAACAGTGTCCTCAGTAAAAAGATAATCAGGATCGGGAACATCTATTATTTTTTCAATGTACACATTTCTACCTTCATTATCCACAGATTTTTCTTTATATTTTATGGCAACAACATTTATTTTATATTTTTCTCGAAGTTTCAAATCTTTAAGTTTACGCCCAAGATACTGTTGTTTAACTTTGATCTCAGCAAGTACATGATTACCGGCAAGAACAATATTGTTTATTATATGACGATTTATAAGCTTGTTAGCAAGTCGTATTCCAACTTCCTCTTCAGGAAAGACAATATCCTCATTTGGTATACCTATAGCTTCAAGTATCTGCGCATGGTATTTTGAAGATGCACGAGCGATTATCCTATTCACCTGAAGTTCCTTTAAATGAAGACATGTTATAAGTGAAGCAGACATGTTATCGCCTATGCTGCATATGGCAATATCTACCTCATCTATAGGTAAAGATTGCAGGGCATCTTTGTCCATTGTATCTAAAATACTTGCGGAAGCAACACCTTCCTTGTACTTTTCAACCAGCTGCTCATTTTTATCAACTATAATGACATCAACTTCACTATCCTTTTTAAAAGATTCAAGCATGGAAACACCGAATGTTCCAAGACCTATAATCATCACTTTCATATTTTTTCCTTTTAGCCTATCATTATTTCAGTTTCAGGATAAGTAACTTTTTCATTTTTTTTGGACAGGTTTAAAGCTGTAAAAAAGGTTAAAGGTCCAACTCTTCCTATAAACATAAGTACAACTATAACAACCTTTGAGGAACTTTTCAAGTAAGGAGTTATACCACAGGAAAGACCTACTGTTCCGATAGCTGAAATAACCTCAAATATGACTCTTTCAAAATCAAAAATATCTAAAATTAAGATCAATCCAAGTGCAACGACAACAACAGAAAGATAGGAAAAGAAAAGTGAAAAACTTTTAACTATATTATTGTATGAGATTCTATGTCTTTGTATATTTACATGCTCCTTTTCGCCAATGAACGCAAAAACTGTACTCAAAATAACAAAAAAAGTACTTACCTTGATACCACCACCTGTTGAACCAGAGTTTGCTCCAATAAGCATAAGAACTTCAAGTAAGAGTTTGGTTATTGGTTGCAAACTGTCAATATCAAGGGTATTAAATCCTGCAGTTCTTGCAGTTACAACCTGAAACAGGCTTGCAAGAAATTTTTCATGCGGGTAAAGCCCCATCAAAGATTTTGTATTTTCGAAAAGAAAAAATAATATCATACCAGCAAGATTAAGTATAAGATACATATTTAGCACAATCTTAGTTTGAGGATTAATATATACAACTTTCTTGTTTCTACCAAACTTTTGTATAAAATAGTTGAATATATCATAAGCCACCATGAATCCTATCCCACCAAAAGTTATAAGACAAATTATTGTAATATTGACAATAAAATCACTTTTAAATCCCATAAGATTATTACTATATAAACTAAATCCAGCATTACAAAAAGCTGAGATAGAATGAAATATTGCTGAAGTGATAGAGTTTCCAACCGAAAATCCAAGATAAATAAATCTTAAAGTCAGGATTAAAGCTCCAATAAACTCTATAACAAAAGTATAAATCATTATAAAAAATATTGTTTGTTGAAATGATTTGTATTTTTCAGGGATATCTATAGCTTTTGTAGTTATATTAAAGCCTCTTATCGAAATATTACCTGAAAAAAACAGTATGAAGGAAGCATAAAGAACCATTATACCGAGACCACCAAATTGGATTAGAGCAAGTAGTATAGCAAGTCCAACTTGAGTATATGAAGTTGATATATTATTTACTGTAAGACCTGTTACACAAACAGCTGAAGTTGCTGTGAATAAAGAATTCACAAAAGGTTCATCTATCCTCTGTGAAAATGGTTGAAAAAGCAAGAATGATCCAAGTACTATAAGTCCAATAAAACCAATAAGAACATAGTGAGGTGCATAAAGCTTGGTGGATTCTATAAAACTTGAATATTGCCTTATGTATAAAAAAATAAAAACAAACAATCCAATCTGAGTCAGAACAAGGCTAAAATTTGTAAGAACTATCCATGACACATCAAGGAATGATCCCAAAAGGATAAAAATCCACCCGGCAAGAATAAGAATAACTGTATATATGTAAAAACTTAATCCTTCTTTAAAAAACAATCTATAAGTTGCATACGCCTTTTTTCTATAATATTCAAGGTGAATTACAGAGAGTAATATAATGCTATCAATGATTATCAAGGCATTTTGAGCTATTAAAAGTGTATCATCTTTATAGAGAAAAAATAAAAAGATAAAAGAAATAGATAGCATAAGGCAATAAACAAATAATAGATTAAATTTAATAGGTTTATTTATTATCATTTTTTTTCATTTTAAAGCTTTCTATTGTAACTTGCAACTGAAAGATCTTATTTTAAAACTTTAGATTGAATAGATAAAAATCTTTTTCCCGGACTTTCAACTCTGGACTTTGGACTATAATACTTTGAACTGTAGTATCTTTTTCAATCAACATTTTGTTCAGCCATTTCTTCAAAATATGAGTAATCTTCATAAAATTTGAATTTTATTATATCACCTCTTCGTCCAAGCCTTTGCTTTCCAATTATAAACTCTGTAACATTTTTTGATTCTTGATCGACATTTTCATTTTTTTTGCTTTTATAATAATCTTCTCTATATAAAAAGCCAACAAAATCGGCATCCTGTTCTATAGAACCAGATTCTCTGAGATCTGAAAGTTGTGGTCTTTTATCTTCTCTCTTTTCAGGAGCTCTAGAAAGTTGAGCACAGGCTATAACAGGGATCTCAAGTTCCTTAGCCAGTTGTTTTAATCCTTTGGAAATATCTGAAACTATCTGAACCCTGTTTTCAATCTTACTATTAAGCGGTGGTGATATTAACTGCAAATAGTCAACAAAAATAGCATCAAGTCCATATTTTGATTTCAACCTTCTCGCTCTTTGCTTTATATCAAAAAGGGTAAGAGAACTTGCCTCATCAAAAATAATCTTCTTTTCAAATATCAATGAAACGGCATCAACAAGTTTTTGTATATCAGCAAACACTATATCCCCTTTTCTTATTTGATTAACAGATATTTTAGCTGTTCTTGATATTATCTTGTAACCAAGCATCTTTGCCGACATTTCTAACGAGAAAAAACCAACTATTTTATCGAAATTCATTGCCATATTTAGTGCAAGATTCAGGGCAAAAGTTGTCTTTCCAACAGAAGGTCGAGCAGCGATTATTATCAAATCACCCTTTTCAAAACCAGATGTTATCTTATCGAGAGTTGGATAACCAGAAGGAATGCCTGTATAAGCTGTTTCGCTTTTTTTTCTGGTTTCCATATCATTTAAAATATCTAAAATTATATCTTTAAGAAAGTGAAATTTTTCCTTATAATCAAAAGCTGTAACCTGCAATATTTCCTGTTCTACTTTGTCAATGATCTCTTCAAGTTCAATATTTCTATCATAAGACTCAGCTATTATGTTATTGGCAACCTCAATGAGTTTTCTTCTTAATGCGCATTCTTTAACTATCTCAACATAACTTGAATAATTATTTGTTGTAGGTATGTTATCTGGCAAAGAAGATATATATGAAGCTCCACCAACATTCTCAAGCAGATTTTCACTCATTAACTGCTGAGAAACTGTTAAAATGTCTACAGGAAGGTTTTTACGGATGACAGATTGTATAGAACGAAATATTATACGATGAGAGGGAAGAATAAAATCATCCTCAAAAATCATAGATGATGTTTCAATAAGATCAGATTTCAGTAAAAGACACCCCAGAGTCGCTTTTTCAGCTTCAATAGATTGAGGTGGTAATTTTTGTATACTCATAGATCTCTTATCTATCTTAAACTATACGTACATAAACCATAAAAATTTCTCAACCATATGGATATGACTTTTGCCTTTATTCAACATTTATAATATCTGCTAAAAGCTATTGGGCTTGAGTTTCATCGGCTTTTTCAGCATTTTCATCTTTTCTATTAAAATCCTGTCTTCTGTTGTATCTTTTCCTTTCAAATTTTTTTGGTGGTTCTTTTTCTTCAACTTCACCAATAACTCTAAACTTAACAGAAGCGTTAACCGACTCGATAATCTTTATAGTTGCAGTATAATCACCAACCTCTTTAACATGTGGAACTTTTATATTTTTCTTATCAAATTCTTCAAAACCTGCTTCCACAAGCTTTTCATGGATCTGTGTATTTGTTATTGACCCGAAAAGTTTTCCTTTCTCACCTGCTTTTGCCTTTATCTCAAGAACAAGACTCTCAAGCATCTTTTTCTTTTCAGTAGCGGTGGCTAACTTTTTCTTTCTGGAATCTTCCAGAGCTTTAAGTTTAAGCTCAAGATTCTTAAGATTGGCTGGTGTAGCTTCTATAGCATATTTTCTGGGAAAAAGAAAATTTCTGGCATAGCCTTTCTTGACTTTTTTGATTTCACCCTCGAGACCAAGATTTTCAACATCTTTTAATAATAAAATTTCCATTAATTTCCTCCTGAACTTTTACGAAGCCTTGTCTGGCAATTTTCTAAAGTTATAAACAGAATCTATTGTACTCAAAAAAGCTATCGCAATATAAAGATATATAATATAAGGAAGAACCAGTATAATAAGCATTATCAAAGAAATATTTATAAGTAATTTTAGAGCTGGTTTTTGTGTAAAAGTATCATTCAACTGTATCATATACTTTGATAAGCCTCTTTTTACTAGAGCTACTATTACACCTATTCCATTGATAAAATGTACAGTTGTGCAGAGAAAGAAAATATTATAGAGAAATATTTCAAGGGCTTGATTCTTTATCTTTAAAATAAAGTTTAGAATAAGCAGGGTATACATACCTATCATTGTAATAAACGAAAATAATTTTGGCAAAAAGGATGTTTCGATAGGTTTAATATAACCATTCATAATCGAACCACCTTTTTTGATGTAATAAACAAAGTGTTGCTCAACTAAAAATGATATGAGTATAGAAAAGGCTGTAATCCCTTTTGGTAAGATATCATAATAAGCTCTAGAAATAAGATTCTTTATTTCCTCTGCAACTTCAGGATCCTGAAAAGTTGTGGATTCAGCAAAAGGAAGCAACTGCATTATAGAATATCCACTCTGCTTTATGAATAAAACTATACCTCCAATATAAATAAAAAATGGAATCGAACCAAGAAGTATAGTTATGAGAATTGGTGTTTTATATCTATTGGATAGCTTAAAAAGTAAATTAAATAAAAAAGCAAATATTATTGGTATTATAAGATACTGTAATGATATAATAAGAAAACTAATAAGCATCTCATGAAGATTAAGACTGGAATTGAACCATGTGGCAAAATTCAACAAAAAAAGTAATCCAAAAAAAATAGAAAAGAATATTACCCAATCCCAACCTTTTATCTTTACACTAAATAAAAAGACTATCGGAGCAATTCCTAAAGGCGGAAAGATAAGCGTAAAGAGTAATGAGATCAAAGATATCGTAATAATTTGTTTTTTATTTGACACGATAATTTACTCTATGAATTAATAAATTTTTAAACATTTTTATACGGTAAAAAAGCGGCAATTCTTGCTCTTTTTATAGCATCAGCTATTACTCTTTGATGTTTAGCACAGGTTCCAGTTATCCTTCGTGGAAGAATTTTGCCAACAGGCATTGTGAATCTTTGTAAAAAACCAACATCTTTATAGTCCACATAGTCAATACCTTCTTTACAAAGTACACAAACTTTTTTCCTGAAAACCTGCCTTCGTTTAGAATTATTTCTATTCATTTCATTTGAATATTTAGAATCCATCGTTTCTCCTTATTTTAACAAAAATTTAAATTTGTTTCAATAAAATCGTATAAAACTATAAAAACTATGTATCAGTTAGTATAAAACTTGTTGTCATCTTCTTCGGAATATTCACCTTCTTCTCCAAAGCTAAAAGGTTCCTGACTCCAGGAGTCACCACTCAAATCCTTTTCCGAAATCATGGTAGGCATTGAACTTTCTTCTGGCGTTTCTTTACTCGGAGAGATAGAAGAATTTCTATCTGTAGAAGTTTGAGTACGATATTCTGAATCCTGCGAAAAGTTTGATGACTTGCTAGAAATAAAATAAATGTTGGAGACATTTATAACTATTCTGCTTTTTTTCTCTCCACTTGTTTTATCATTCCATCTTTCCTGTCTGAGTTCTCCCTCAACTATAATATGAGAACCTTTTGAAAGTTTGTCTTTAAAAAAATCAACTCTCTTACCCCATAAAGTACAATCAAAAAAGCTGGGATCGACGCTTCTATAAGCTTGATTAACTATTGTAAATTTTAACAAACTTAAAACTCCATTTGAACCAGTAACTTCTTGATATTGGGGGTCTTTTGCCAACCATCCAACAAGTATAACTTTATTAAAGTCATAAGCCATTATTTTCTCCAACTTCTTTTTCTACTTCACCGAAATCTTCCTCTGAAATACTTGCCTTGTTTTGATTTGCCTGCTCTCTTTTCTTTCTTTCCAGTTCCATCTTTCTATTTCGGAACTTTTCCTCTTTTGCATGTAACCTTGAAAGCTTTTCTTCATCATAAACAAAAGCAAGAGATCGAAGGATATCTTTTTCTCTTCTAAAATCCTTTAAAAGTTCGTTAACAGAAGCTCCCTCATCATTTTGACTTATATAAAAGATATGATAGTATCCTTCGTTCTGCTTTTCGATAGGATATGCGAGGTTTCTTCTACCCATTTCCTGTTCTGAAAATATAGAAAATTTTTTTGATTCAATGACAGATCTAACATTTTGTTTCAATTCAGAAACATCTTTCTGAGATCTACAAGAAAAAATCATTAAAAGTTCATATTTTTTAGACATTTGTCCTCCTATGGCCTTTGATCCTGCAAATAGTTGCAGGATAAGAGTAAAAAGATAATAAACATTATTTTTAAATTGTCAATAATTTCTGATTCTTCCGTTTAATAAGAACTTTTTTTAAAAAAATAAAAGTATGAATGGAACAAATAAAACATTTTAATCAAAAGATGATTTCTTATTTTCAAATGAAAAAAGTAAAGGGTTGCACTCGATTATATTTGTTTTATTCCTTGACTCGTGATAGTTCGCAGTCAAGTTTTTCCCGGACTCTAGACTGTTATATAAACGATTTTATTCTAAAATTATAAAAAAGATCATCTATCCACTGCAATGTATAATCAACTATTTCTATATAGCTTAAAGTTTCTTTGCCAAAAAATTCATAAGGAACACTTAAGGATCTATCTATATTTTTTATATTTTCTTTTTGTTTTTGAAGGAAGATTGAAAGTTTATTGAAATATTGAGCTGATTCTATCATTATATTTCTATAGTCCTGTTCTGTATCAGTCGCCGAATAATGCTTCAATTTTATTAAATAATCTTCTATTCTTCTTGAATATCTATTTGATCTTTCCCTCGCAAAATAATCTATAAACCCATAAAAACCTGAAAAATCTTTCATAACATTGACACCAAGATCCCTTGTTCCAAACATCATTTCAAGTAATGGGAATATATTTTCATAGAATTGTCTTATGGCTCCATAAAGATACTTAAGTTCTTCATTTGCATCTGGATGAAAATCTATATAAGGATATTGCTTTATCCTCGAATCGTATTCTTCAATAATATCATCAACCTTTTTCATAAAGGATTTTTCATAATCAGAAACAGTATTTTTAGGGCTAAGAGTTTCCTGATAAAGCTGAGTGAGCGCTTCCTCTTCAGCAGTGATAAATATCTCAAGATTTTCCCTTGATAATAGTGCATTTTTATATCTTTGCTCAAAAAGCTCAATGTTGAATCTCTTTTTACCATATTTTTCGCCAAATTCTTTATATCTATCACGTAATCTTTGCAATCTTTTTTCAAATTCATTCATCAAAAATCCTCTTTCTATCTTTTCAGTTTTAACTGGATTATAAATGTCATTTTCTCTCTTATTTAAGAGTGAATTTATTAAAAGAAATAGCATCAAATATTGATTTTGCCAACAATCTGCTCTCTTTTTATTCCTTATGAGAGCTCTATAAAAGGGGCTACAATGGTTGCAAGCTCTTCTAAAAATTTTTTATCAAGTTCCGTAAAAGCTTCTTTTGTATGAGAGTCTATATCTATCTCAGCAACCAGAGTATCCTCTTTAAATACAGGAACGACAATTTCAGATTTGACATTAATACTGCATGAAAGATAATTTTTTTCATCAGATACATCATCTATAAGATATGTTTTTTTAGAAGAAGCAGCCTGGCCACATATACCAACTCCAAATGGGATTTTAACATGTTCTGTTGGTTCTCCAGAATAGGGGCCAAGATTTAGCATATTCTCTTTTTCTTTAGATACAATGTAAAAGCCGAACCAATTATAATATGGTATAGTATCAGAACATAATTCACAAATAGCCTGTAATACTGCATTGTTATCTTTTCCAGTACTTGTATTTTGCAGCTCAGAGACTTTTTCTTTTATATTTTCTGTAAGTTTATTGAATCTTTTCTTCTCAAGTGATGTCCAGAACTCTATTGCTCTTCTAAGGTGAGGGATGACTATAGAACCACCAACTATAAGTGGAACTGAAAGTAGTTCAACTATTTCTGCAGTGGATAATCCCTGTTCAAAGCATTGAACCAGGTGATATTTAATACAGTCGTCACATCTTAAAACCATAGAGCAGGCTAAACCAATCATCTCCTTTGTTTTCGAGTCAAGAATATCTTTTTTATAGGTTTGTGAATCAAGACTGAAAAATCTCTTGATTACCTTATTAGCCCTTTGTTGAACTAACTCGTTAAGATAATCTCTTGTCCCGATGAATTCATCAACCTCATCTTTATACTGATTTGCCTTCATCCCTTTCTCCCTTCAATTTGTGAGTAATTACTCTTCTTATAATAAGTATCAATGAACAAAGAACAAGAAAAATGATTGAAAAGTATGTTAATTGCAGCTTCATAGTAACAAAAAAAAGCAAAACCATAAAAAATAGTTGAATAAATTCGATAACTGAATATCTTTTCTTATTTTTCAAAGCAATATATAAAAAAATTATAAATACTGCGATATTACAAAAAACTAAAAAATATCCAATATTAATGTATGTAAAAAAAGATTTCAGATTGCTCCAGAAATTTGCCTTTGTAAATTGCTCAATGTTCTGATTTATAAACTGTTCCTGCATTTTCTAATCACCTATCTTTATAAATTATTTTGTAACCTGTTACTAACTGGTTATAAGTATATCAAAATTATAGTAAAAATCAAAAAAAATAGGTTACGACTTTAAAATCAATTTTAACAATAACTTGACTTTAACATTACAAAGATGTATTATCAGGTTAGTAAAATATTTCATTGCCCGAATTTAACTATGCATTTAATAAAATTTGAAAAAAATTTTACTGATTTAAGAAAAAAAAATTTTGCTTCAAAGTCTAAAAAATTGCTTGTTTTATTTCTTTTATCAATACTTTTAGTTGTTCTTTTTTCCTGCAATGTTACCTCCTATTTTTTGATTGATTCCGCTTTTAACTTTTATATAAGCAAGGTTCAGGTTTTCAGTTCATACAACGAGTATGCTGAACTTGGATCCAAACAGTTTCTTGCCCTTTTAGGGCTTGAAGATGATTTTATCTTTACTCAGGGAATGCAGGATATCTTCTCCATGGAACAGATCTACGAAGTTATCCCTGTGAATGGTCTATATAAGATAGATCTTTCCACTAACAACGAGATAAAACTTAACGAAAAGTCCTTTGTCTGGAAGATTTACGACCGAAACTCCATATTTCCAGCAAATAAAAAGGACGATATCATCATGAAGATTATTATAAGGATAGAACCAACAGTAAAAAAAGCCAATACTTACGATATAAAAGGTAATGTATACACATGGTCATTTACATTCAACATGCTTCAAAACGGGGTCGAGATTAGTGTTGATTTTCAATAACTTGCCTTTTAAATAGATTCATAGTGTTTTTCTTGTGTTTTTCGCACATTTCTTGCATTTGCTGATTTAGCTTTCCCTGATTTTAAAACTTTACGAATCTTTTGTCTTATTTTAGGATGAAGTAGTGGATTTATCTAAAAAAGTCTATCTACATTTTATTCATTTTTTTCAGATTCAAACCTTTAGAGCTGGACCCTTATACTTTAAAAAACATACAGGACGAATAAGTTTTTTTTAACTTTATTCTGAAGTTCATCCAGTTGATTAAATAAAAAAATTAATAATGGTAAAAGGACTCATCGTGATAGTTTATCTTTTAAGGCATGGAGAAACCGATTGGAATTCGGAGCAGAGGATACAAGGAAATACTGATATTAGTTTAAATGCAAATGGCTTGAATCAAGCAAGACAGGCAGCTGATTATCTAACCAGGTTTGATATAGAAGCAATCTATTCTTCTAACCTTTCAAGAGCCTATGAGACAGCTTCAATAATCGCAACAAAGCTTCAGAAGCCTCATTTTATAGATAAAGAGCTTACAGAAGTAAATATGGGCCGATGGGAAGGTTCTCGCTGGGATGATATCAAGATAGAGTATATCGATTATTTACCTAAATGGTTAAATAACCTTGAAAATATACCGGCTCCTGGTGGTGAGTCTTACGGGCAGGTTCAAGTTCGAGTTGTTAGAGCATACAAAAGGATAATATCAAAACACTCAGAAGACTCGAATATTCTTATCGTATCACATGGTATTGCTATAAAAACTCTTATCGCTTATATTCTTGGTTTATCCTTAAATAACCTTGGTAATTTTGAATTATTGAATGCATCGATAAGTACAATAGAGATCAAAGAAAAAACGAGGCTCATCTCACTTAACAATATTTGCCACTTATAAATTTTCTTTGTAAAGTCTTACACATTTAGATTTTGCTTCATGCAGAGTTTTCATCTGAAAATGTTGCACTTTGTAAAGTATTTTTTATAAAGCATCAGGGATGCTTATACCAAGAAGATCAAGTCCCTTTTCCAGAACCTGATAGATCCTTCTAACGAATACGAGCCTTATAGTTTCTTCATCCGACTCTGTCTTTGCTTGTGATTCCTTTTCCGCCCCGAGGATCCTCACCTTTGAATACAATTGATTGAAAAGATTGGCAAGCTTTAAAAGATATCGGCATAGAATGTATGGCTCTTTCTCTTTCAAAAGATTATGTAAAATATCATCAAACTTGTAGATTTCTAAAATTATAGAATCTATCAAATTTCTAATATCATCAGAGCTTTCATCATTTGTTATGAAAACCTGGTACAAAATCTCTCCATCATTCTTTATCTTATCAGTAAATCTGGCTAAAATTTTTTCATCGCTGGTTTTATCATCAGAGTTAGCAAATTCTGCCTTTTTAAATATACTTTTTATTCTGACAGCAGTGTACTGGATATATGCTGCTGTGTCCCCTTCGAAGTTTAAGACACGGTCAAACTGGAAGTCAAAGTCTTTAATGCGGTTGTTTTTAAGTATGGCAAACAGTATGGCTCCAACTGCAAGATCTTTCGCTGTTTTTTCCTTATCTTTTGATACATTTTTCCCCTCTGTTAGAGCTAAAGCTTGCTGATAAACCTGTTCGTAGATCTCTCTAAGGAATTTTATCGTTCCCTTTCTTGTTTGCATCTTTTCGCCGGAAAAAGTCATCGTGCCAAAGGCGACATGCACCATGGAATCTGCGAAAGGAAGGTTTAATTTCTTAATCACACCCTTAATCTGCTGTATGTGAAGTCTCTGGCTTATATTGATAACATACAAAGACTCATCAAAGTGAAACCTCTGCCACCTATCAAGAGCTGCAGCGATATCTCTAACAGCATATGTAGTTGTCCCATCGCTCTTTTTTATCATGCATGGGGGTATTTTTTCATTCGGATATATATCATCAAGAAAAACAACCTCTGCACCATCAGACTCCTGCAAAATTCCATTAAGTTCAAGCATATGAACTACATTTTCAATAGAACTTTTACTGTATTGGGATTCTCCCTCTATATGAGTAAATGTATTTCCAAAAAGTGTATAGTATTTTTGAAAATCCTTAATAGAAATCTCCCTTATCATTTCCCACATTTTTTTATAATAAGGATCATCATCTTCAAGTTTCTGAAAGATCTCTTTCGCCTTCTCCCTTATCGATGCATCATTTTTTTGTTCCTCATTAATCCTGACATATAGCTCATAAAGATAATACACACCACCTTCATCAAGTTTTTTCTCATCTCCCCAAAACTCAAAAGCCAGCAAAACCAGACCAAACTGAGTGCCCCAATCTCCAAGATAGTTTATCCCTGCAACAAAGGCACCAGCAAACTCGTAGCATCGCTTCAAACTCTCGCCAATAGCTGTGCTCATAATGTGTCCGATACCGTACGGTTTTGCTATATTACAGGAAGAGTAATCTATCACGATACGGTAACCCTCCATAAACCTATCATGAAAAGGGATAGCCAGCCTTGAACTCAATAAATAAGCGGCGACCTTCGATTTATTTATATGAAAATTCAGGTATGGTCCTTCGATACTTATTTTATCAATAAGGCTTGCAAAATCTTCAACATCAATCTTGAAATCTGAGCTTTCAAAGAGTGCTTCCATTGCCTCTTTTTTTTCTTTTATACTCTCAGGGTTAAATTCTTCACAAAGCGCTCTGGCAATATCAACGGGCTTTTCACCAATCTTTTTAGCTATATTAAAACATGGAAAGGCGATGTCTCCATTTTCTATCTTCGGTGGAGTCGATAGCGAGTGGAATATTGAAACGACTCCCTCTTCAAAGCCATATTTTTTATATATGCTTACTGCTATCTCCGATGATATTATTTTTTTTATCTCTATATAACTGTAAACCACAAGACCTCCAGCTCTAATAGCTTTCTTATCATTATGACAAATTTTTAAATAAATTGTCTTTTCATAGCTCTTTCACTTTTTTGTATGCGTAAAAATTGCTATGGTACTGCCACTGCAAAAAAAAGGATATTCTATTGTTGAAAACCAGATATTTTTTGATTTTTTATTTGCCGTTTTATTATCATTATCTATAACTGAGGATCTTTGAATTCAACCTATTAACTTTAATTTTTTTCATAAGATTTTTAGCCTATTACTTCAGATTGCTTTGATTTTTCCCTGACTTTAGACTTTTGACTTTAGTATATCCGCATGACTATTAATTTGAAAAAGGCCACTTCAAGCAGATTTCTATACAATTTTTCAAAGAATCTGGTTTGGCAATATTTTTCAAAGTTATATCAAAAGCTGTCCCATGATCTGGAGAAACTCTTAAAAATGGCAATCCACATGTAATATTCACTCCTTGAGTTTTTGAAATAATTTTGAAAGGTATAAGTCCCTGGTCATGATACCAGGCTATATAGATCCCACAATAATAAATCCTGGATTTATAATCTACAAAAGCTGCATCAGCTGATATCGGGCCAACGATTTTAATCCTGTTTCCATAATCATCATGAAAATTTCTACTTTCAAATTCTTTAATAGCTTTTCTTATCCAGCTTTGTTCATCGTTTCCAATAAGAGAACCATCTGAACAATGCGGATTTAATCCAAGTAATGCAATATAAGGGGCAAAATTTAGAATCTTGATATATTCAGAGGCTATTTCAAGAGTCTTAATAAAATGATTTTCACAAAGATGTTTACTGAGTTTTTTTATAGGAATATGAATTGTTTCAAGCATTATATGAAGATCATCTTCGTACATCATCATCCTGAAATCTTTAGTATTAAACCAATTTGATATGTACTCTGTATGCCCTAAAAAACACCTCTCTATAAGAGAAACCGACTTCTTATTGACTGGTAATGTTATAAGTGAAGCTCTATTCTTAAGAAGATTTATTATACATAATGATATATCTAAATATAGCAATGATAAAAAACCATTTATAAAGGAAATTTGAGCAGATTCTATATTGAGCTCTGGCAGAGGATCAATTATTATGGAATCGGTAATTTTTTGATAATCTAATCTCGAGTAAAATATATCTTTCCCTTTTTTATCAGCAAAATTTAATTTAGATCCTTTTTTAATTGTACTGGATTTTCTTGAATTAAATTCGCTGGATTTATCTTTTGAAAAGCTTAATTTTTTAGATTCCTCTAGATCAGTAAGATTTTCTAAAAATTTAAGAGATTTGTCTATTGTGAATCTTGCAATTGAAAAAATATATTTTGAATATAATCTGGATCTTCTAAGTTTAATAAGAATATCTTTGCTTTCAATAAGATGATCTTTATCTAAACTGCTTCCGGGAATCTTTATATTTAAAAGTATAGAATCGTGAATCTGTGATACTTCTTTATCATCAAATAACGATAAAGGTTTTGATTGGAGCTTAATTCCTGTAAGATCTTCAGCTTGCGTAAGTGATTTTTGAGAGCCAACTATAATATAAAACTTTTCACAAAGCAAATCCTGGCTTTTTAGAAAAATCTCACCATTGATACTTCCGGGGTCACCAAAAGAAAAAATAATAGGATAACTATTCATTGTACCTTTTTTCTATAACTTCTTTTATATTTTTTGAAAGGTTAGGGGAAATTATGCATTTTCCTTCAAGTATTACCCCATTTTGAATAATAAGTTCTGGAGTCTTTATATCACCATAAATAGCAGCAGTAGGCATCAGCATAACTCTCGTTTTTGCTTCAATATTACCTATTATTATACCCTCAACGATAATAATGTCTGCCTCGATATTACATTTTATTTTTCCCGTTTTGCCAACTGTTAATTGTTCAATAATAAGATTATTTCCCTCGTATTTACCATCTATCTTAAGCTGGCCAGAAAGGTGAATATTTCCTGAAAAAAATGAATTCTCCCCTATCGTTGACATAGCAAGTTCTGTATTTTTTGTCGACATGATTTCTTCCTTGGACTTATCAATAGATAAGTAAATTTAAAAAATATAAAAGAGATCAGAAAAAACAAAAACTAAGATTCAAAATACCTTTTTTAAGAAGTATATAAAAAAATAAAATGTCAAGCAAATCTAAATTTATCATGTTACAATATTTTTTGACTGATATTGTCTATTGATCATTTTTTAACAATTTTTGCTGAACCTTCAATTGAATTGATAAAATATTTTCCCGGAATTTAGACTTTCGACTTTAGACTGTATTATTTTGAGCTATTCTCTATATGAAGCTAACTATCGAAACTCAGACGAATTCAAATACAAATAGTATTATTTTGAGCTATTCTTTATTTGAAGCCCAATATTATTGATTAAAATTCAAATTGATATATACTTTTTCAAATCAAGCTTAGGGAGCCTTGAAATGATAGTTCACTCCAGGGAAATAAAATTAACAGCAGATATAACTTCTGGTAACCTTAATATGCCTGCTTTTATTCTTGGTCCGTGTGTCATAGAAAGTGAAACTCAGGTTATGAAGATTGCTGGCACTTTAAAAAAATATTCAGAAGAACTTTCATTTCCTCTTATCTTTAAAGCCTCTTTTGATAAAGCGAATAGAACTTCAATTAAATCATTTAGAGGACCTGGCCTTGAAGATGGTTTAAAAATACTTGAAAAGGTTAAACGTGAGTTTTCTTTACCAGTATTGACAGATATTCATCTCCCCTCTCAAGCGAATGCAGTTGCACAGGTTGTAGATATAATACAGATACCTGCCTTTTTAATACGACAAACTGACTTAGTTGCAGCTGCTGCAAGAACTGGCAAAACATTAAATCTCAAAAAGGCTCAATTTTTATCTCCATATGAGATGCAGCATGTTTGTAATAAGGTTCTGGAATGTAACAACTCTAACTTTTTTATCACTGAAAGAGGAACGTTTTTTGGCTACAATAAACTGGTAAATGATTTTAAATATGTTCCAATTTTAAAGAAAATGGCTCCTGTTTGCTTTGATGGTACACATTCTCTTCAAATACCAGGAGCCGAAGCTAAAAGTCTTGGTGAACCAGAATTCTGTGATAATCTTGCTTTTACTGCTGCCGGAGCTTTTTTTGATATATTTTTCTTTGAAACTCACTATGACAGATCAGAAGCAAAATCTGATGCATCAAATCTTATTTTACTCCCGGATTTATTCGAGCTTTTAAAGAAACTGATACCTCTTACAAAATTTTTAAGGGAAAATACATTTATAAAATGAACTAAAAATAAACCGAAAAAAATTAAACTAAGAACTTTTGGAAATCATATTCAAGTAAATAAACTAAAAACTATCATCTTTTTTCTTAATGATGTTTTTATTTCTTGCTAAATTTTTTTCATAATACAGGAGTTTGATGTGGATAAAAAACAATTTAATGATCTTAAAATATGCAAAAATGTTATAGAAAAGGAAATCCTCGGTATCGAAAAGTTGTATAGTTCGATTGAAAATTATTTCGAAAAAGTCATAGATTTGCTTTATAATTGTGAAGGGAAAGTTGTCGTAATGGGTGTCGGAAAATCCGGTCATATTGGCGGTAAAATAGCAGCGACTTTCTCTTCAACTGGAACACCAGCCTTTTTCTTGAACCCTATGGATGCGATACATGGAGATATAGGTGTTATAACGACATCAGATGTTATAATAGCTATCTCCAAGGATGGAGAATCAGAGGAGTTACTTTTAGCCCTTGAGTATCCGAGAAGAATTCATGTAAAAGTTATAGCAGTCACTACAAATGCGAAATCTTCATTGGCAAAAATATCGGATATTATTTTGCAGATTCCTCAAGTTGAGGAAGCCTGCCCTATGAATCTTGCCCCGACTACTTCATCGACAATGACACTTGTGCTTGGTGATTGCATGGCCGTTTGTCTCATGGAAAGAAGACATTTTAAAAAAGAGCAGTTTGCTGCTTTTCACCCTGGTGGGAATCTTGGTAAAAAACTTAAAAAAGTTGAAGATATTATGACACCAGTTGGACACTTTGCACTTTTAGATCAGAATGTTAATGTAAAAAAAGCACTGGAGGCTATAGTTGCAATTCCACCGCCAAACATGGGCATATCAGTATTTCATGATGGTAATAAAAAGGTTACAGGAATCATAACAGATGGTGATTTGAAAAGGTTACTCTTAAAATACCCTGATCTTCTCTCCATGAAGGTTAAAGATGTTATGATCAAAACTCCTCGTACTATATATAAAGATGACTTTGTCTTAAATGCCCTAAATATGATGGATGATTTTAAGATAAAGCAGCTTATAGTGTTAAATAGCGATGACTCACTTGCTGGCCTCTTGGACATCAGTGATATCATGAAGAACAAAATATTATAATTTAGGATTATCTATGGAGTTATCAGTTGAAAATCTTATAAAATCTTTCAATAAAAGAGTTGTTGTCGATGAGGTTTCACTTCATATTACAAAAAAAGAGATAGTTGGACTTCTCGGACCTAACGGAGCTGGCAAAAGCACAATATTTTATATGATGGTTGGCTTTTTAAAACCACTATCTGGCAATATTTATCTTAATGGCGAAAACATAACATCTCTTCCAATGCATAAAAGAGCAAGGATGGGACTTGGCTATTTGCCTCAACAGCCATCCATTTTCCGAAATATGTCTGTTCAGGATAATATCATTGCAGTTCTGGAGCTTAGAAAAGATCTAAATAAAAAACAGATGCATGAAATTTGTGATAATCTTTTAGAAGAATTTTCGATATCACATCTTAGAAAACAAAGTGGGCACACATTATCTGGTGGTGAAAGAAGAAGAGTTGAAATAGCACGTGCACTTGCAAATGAACCAGACTTTCTCCTTCTTGATGAACCTTTTGCCGGAGTTGATCCTATAGCGGTAAAAGAACTCCAGGAAATAATAAATAAAATTCGCCTTCAAGGGCTTGGCATAATTATTACTGATCATAACGTCCGCGAAACATTGAAAATTACCGATAGAAGTTATATAATAAATCATGGAAAAATTCTTATAGAGGGTGATACTCAGACACTTATTAATAGTGAAGAAGCGAGAAGAATATACCTTGGAAGTGACTTTGAGTTATGAGTAACTTTAATCTTGAAAATCGACTTGAACAAAAGCAACTACTTATTCCATCCCTTTTACTTGAAATGAAACTCCTACAGATGAATGTGTTGGAACTTGATACTTATCTTAAAGAAATCTCGGAGGAAAATCCTTTTGTAGATTATGAAGAAAACATGGATGCTTTATCAAATTACTTGCAAAATCAATCTATTTCAACTATCTCCGCCAATGAAGTACTGGATAAAGTCTTTTCTTCAAATGAGACGCCTTATGAATTTTTTAAAAACCAATTGAACTATATAGATGCTTCATCTCAGGAGATTTCTACCGCTCTAAATCTTATCCCATACCTTAATGATTACGGGGGCCTTTCAAAGAATCTTAAAGAGATTTCTGTTGAGCTTTCCATACCATATTTTATGCTTGAAAATGCAAAAGTCATACTTGAATCTATAGAGGAAGATGGCTGGGGTTATGAGTCCTTCAAAGAGCTTGCTTTGATTCAAATATGGCTTTCAGATAAGGTTGATTCAGATAAACTATTCGATTTTTTATTCGAAAATTTCGATAATTTTACTCAAAAGAAATTTAATATTCTTTTGAAGCATGGTTATAAAATATCGGATATTGAATATTATATAAAACTTTTTACAGATATTGTATTTTTGCCTTCGATTGACTCTGGAATAAAAGAAAAATATATTATTCCTGATGCTGTAGTCTTTGTAAAAGATGGAAGAGTTCACTATAATTGTATTGAACCATACAAAGTATATCTTTATACAAAGAATAATCCTGAAAACAAGGAGACAGAAAATAATCCAGAAAACAACTCATCAAACATCGTTGAGTTACCCCTTGAAGATGAGATCAGTAAAAATCTCAAAAGTGATAGCCAATTGAAAAAATACTATAATGATGCTAAAAATCTAAAATTTGCCCTTCAATCAAGGAAAGATGCATTTAATATTTTTATGAAACATTTTGTTATTCTTCAGCAAGAATTTTTTTTCAAGGGTCCAGCTTTTATTCATCCAATTTCACAGAAAGATTTTGCAAGTAAGATTGGCATTTCGGAATCAACAGTTTCCAGGATCATAAATGAAAAATATATAGATACACCTTTTGGCATATTTTCACTAAAACATTTTTTTTCTGCAACTTACAATAAAAAAGAAGGTTTAAAAGCAAAATCAAAAACTCAATCTAGAACAGTTATTATCGATGAGATTAATAATATTATTAAAAACGAATCCAGAGATAAACCTTATACCGATGAGGCTATAGTTGAATTATTGGAAAAAAAAGGTTACAATATATCCAGGAGGACTGTGGCAAAATATAGAGAACTTTCTGGTATTTTACCTGCAAATCTTCGAAAAGAGCTGAAAAAGTAAAATTTCTATTTATCGCTATTTTGAAGGAGGTAGCATGAACATTTCTTATAACTCACACCACGTCGAGATCACCGAACCTTTGAAAAATTATTTTGAAAAGAAGCTTTCGAGATTAGACTCTTATGAACACCTTATCGGAAAGGTTGATGTTTATTTTTCAATCGATTCCTCATATGTCCATCAAGTCGAAATGGAGATCGAATTTGCAAAATGGAAAACCTTATTTTTTACTGCAAGAGATACTGATATGTATAGAGCAATAGACGATCTTTTTGATAGAGCAGAAAAAAATATTTCAAGGTTAAAAGCCAGGATTACAGATCATAAGCAACAGGAATCAATTAGAAAAAAAGCTGAATTCCTCGAAAATTCCAACAGGAAGGATAACACGGTAACCGAAATAAATTTCAAGGAAATATCAAGAAAACCAATGGCAATCATTGATGCTGTTCATACATTAAGTCCTAAAAAGACTCGAGATTTCTTATTTTTTTATAACTATGAGACAAATGACGATATTACGCCTTCTTTGATATTGAAACTTGGAGAAAAACAGTTTTTGCTTGCCGAAAAAACTAAGTTTATAGATAAATTAAAAATTATTAAGGTTGAAAAAACAGGATTCAACAAGATTAAACTATCAAAACCAAAAGAGATCACACTTGATAAGAAAAAAATTGATGATGTTTTAAACACAACTAAAGAAGATTTTTATTTTTTCTTCAACCTTGAAACCGAAAATCTTTCTTTAATCATAAAAAATGAGGAAAATGGATATAAGATATTAAATATTTTGAATGCGTAAAACATTTTCACTTTTTTGTTCAAATATAAAACATTTAAAAGAGCCGCAAGATGATTAAAAATTTAATTTAGTGTTTTTTCTCTTCTTCTGATTTCGACCTTGCGGCTCTTGTAATAATTTTTCCTTATTTTTTCAGGTTCATCCGGTAAATTAATACTTTATTCTTTTTATATTTATTAGCAAAGTTAAACCTGCTAATTTAAAAAAACAAGCTCTTCGCTTTTTTTTCTTTGCATAGGACATACATACAAAACATAGGATAAATCTATGAATGTTTTAAACTTTTACATTTGAATGTTTTTAAAATTATCCATAAAAAAAATTGAATTCTTCAGCTACTGAAGTTTGAATAAAAAAAATAGAAAAAATATTTTGAAAGAGATCAGTTATGAAACTTATTGTTTACGATTTTTTGCATCTTTTTTTTTCAAAACATAACCTACTTACATTCAAGATTTTAGAGGGAACCAGGGGGACTAAAAATTTTATTACTTCTGATTCTATAGCATCAATTTCAAGCATTTTTCATAAGGATATCGAACTTCTATCAAAGGGTCTCCTGTACTTCTTTGATCAGAATGATATTTCACTTTTTAATAGATTGGAAAATGAAAACCATGATTCCCTTTATAATAATATTTCTGAGACATTTGAAATGTTCCCTCCAGCCATTGTGGTTTTGCCAGAATTTTTAGAACCACCTGAACTTTTTAGAAATCTTTGTAAAAAATATCAAATACCTCTTATCCGAATAGCTGAGCAACCTGATATTCTTAAAAAACTTATTACAATATTTTTAGAAGACAGATTTGCCCCTTCTATGACTGTGCATGGTGATCTCGTTGAAGTATATGGTATGGGACTCTTAATAACAGGAGAATCTGGTATTGGCAAATCTGAAGCTGCTCTGGATCTTATAAGACGAGGTCATAGATTGATTTCAGATGATATAGTGGTTATTAAAAGAATGTCAGGTAACTTTTTGTTTGGTACAGGATCTCATATAGCCCAGCATTTTATGGAAGTTAGAGGAGTTGGGATAATTAATGTCCCTCAGCTTTTTGGAGTTGCCGCTGTTAGAGAGAAAAAACGAATCGATGCAAAAATACTTCTTGAAGAATGGAATCTTTCACATAAATATGATAGATTAGGCTTAATCGATAAGTATGAATCAATTCTGGGTATAAAAGTTCCAGTTATAGTTATACCAGTTAGGCCAGGAAGAAATATTCCTGGTATTATTGAAACTTCAGCTTTAAATCTTAGACTCAAACTTTCTGGGATAAATTCCGCTCAGACACTCAATAATATCCTTGTAAAATGGATGCAATCAGAAAAAAATATTGATCTTTAAAAAGTTTCATTTGACAAGATTAATAGATAAGATAAACCAGTTATGAAAATTTTTTAATTAATTCTTATATTGTTGAGTATAAAATGAAAGAAAAAAATGTTACTATTTTATTACCCGATGGCATCCATGCTAGACCAGCGGCAATTTTTGTTCAAAAAGCTTCATCTTACCCCGATACATCAATTAAAATAAAGAGAAATGGAGTAGAGGTTGATGCCAAGTCAATTATGAACATAATGATGCTTGCCTTGACCCATGGCTCCGAGATAACTATTGTTGCTGAGGGGAAGGAAGAGGATAAAGCTATTGAAGAGTTATCAACTCTTGTAAACAATAACTTTAATATTTAACTTTTAATTTTAACTTATTTATTCTATATTTTTAGCAAATTTTTGAGATTGAATTTTTTAAAAATTAATTTTATTGTGATTTTTCAAATAAATTTTCTTGATTAATTATTATCCTTTTATTAAGAATCTTATGCATTGCTTTATATTTCTTATTTCAACTACACATTTAATATCTCATTTCAGAAAATTAATTGATTATAGATTTTCATCAATTATATATTGCTCAATCTTATTTTAAGTCTTACAAAAATTAGTATTTACAGGATAATTTTATAATTTGTTATATTGTTACTTGCATGCTACTTTTTATACTTTTCCCTTCATCTATAATAATCCTGTTGCAAAATAATTTGATAAAACCCAATATAAATATTTTCTAAAAAAAATTGCTTGCCGATTAAAAAAATTTATCAGTTATTTCGGGTATATCAATGTATTTAACTTTTTTAAAAAAGATAAATTAAAAAAATGAAATATTTATAAATTTAATTTAGAAGATTTAAATTTTTATGATATAATAATAATGTAAGGATAGAATTATGAGTAAATATATAACCAGAATATTTATTATATGCCTTATTCTTTTAATAACCATAAGTTCAACAATATATGCACAAACAAGCTTACTCGGAGATAAAAAAGATCCTCTTTTCGCAGCCAGTCTATCCTGGTATATTCCAGGTGCCGGTCTTATATACACCGAAAATTGGTTCAGAGGGATGTTATACTTCGGCATAGAATATGCGATACTATTTTATGGAATGGCTTCTGTTATACATGTTAACTTTGATCCTATCACCTTTAGTTTTACTTTTAATCCCCCTATCAACCCAACCTCAGAAGACTATTTTAACATAACACTCTGGAGTGTATTATATTTCGCTGTTCACATGGTTTGTGTAATAGATAGTGCGATTACTGCTGAACAGTATAATACAAAAAATCAGGAAAACCTAAAAAATGTACCCCCAACACCTATTTTAGCCAGCCTTTTAAGCTGGATGTATCCAGGACTTGGGCAAATATATGCAAAGGCTTACTTTAAAGGTTCTATTTTTATGCTTGTAGACTTACTGGAAAAGGCTGCAATGGGAATAGCAATAGTTACAACTTTTTATCCTGATCCAGAAGCCATAAACGAACCTTTTAATATTAGCTGGACTGAGCTTTCAACTGGTGAAAAGATATTTTTAGCTTCCTATATTTCAATCTATTTTTTAAATCGAATAATTTCATCATATACAGCATACTATGATGCTAAAAACTCATATCAATATTACGATACATCAAATTATTCATTTTATATTGTCCCACAAATATCATCAACTTCTATCGGTCTTTTCTTTTGTACAGATTTTGGAAAATTTTAAAGAGATACCGTAGCATGCATAAAAGAAGATTTTCAGTAAAAATTTTTTTAATTGCTTTTTTTCTTATTTCCTTTTTGTTTCTTTCTCTTAATGGTGAAAAAGCAAATTTTACTATTAAGCTTAGTAATAATCTTATTTCATGTTTTTTTGATCTAAACTTGAAATTTTCTCAATCTTTTATAGATATGATTTATTATAACAATCAGGCTGAAATTGTTTATGATATTAGTTTACTTAAAAAAAATACTGGATCTTTTTTTGTTCAATCTCAAAAATTAAGTCAAAAAAAAATCGTATATTATCTCAACTATAAACCTGATATTAAGTCTTTTTCAATTTACAATGAAAAGGAATTTTATGAGTCATTTTCAATAGATAATATAATCACTAATATAAATACAATGAGTTTTACAAACCTATTCGATCTTAAAAATTCCGGCCAATATTACTGTACTGCAAACGTCTCAATAACTTCGCTTAGCACAATCTTCCCACCAATGTTATTCCTTCTTTTATTCTACAATCCTTATAACATCAAAATCAGCAATCTTGAAAGCAATATCATAAATTATGAAATTAAATAAAAAAAATTTAAGATTTATTATACCCATACTTTTATTCGATATAGCAATTATTGCAACTCTTTTATTGGTTAATATCCCTAGAATCATTTTCTATAATCCAATATTTATAATAATAATTATTGCAGAGATTGTGATAATTGATTTTTTTCTTCATACTCTTCTTTCGCAATACTATAAATATAAGAAAAGAATCTTTGGTGAAATTATCAAATTTAAGATCACAATATATGTTCTTGCTAATTTTATAATAACTTTTATTTTGATTATTGTTATTTTTATTTTTATAAATAATAACCCCGGTTTAAACAAAGCCTATGATGATCTTTATACACAGATTGAAGATTCATATAAAACAAGCTTGATGGAAATAGAAAAAATAAAGGGATATTTAACAGATTTCGTTGAAAATAAGATCTCAGTTCAAAAGTTTTTAAGTGATCCTGATACTTTATATTTAAAAGCTGGAAATGTAATCTTAAAACAATGTGATCTCAAGAATAAAGATGAAGTTTTACTTAAGTCCAGAAATCAAATTGATTTTTTCGAATCTTCTGATTTTTCTTGCTTTGCTTATAATTCAAAAACGATCTGTTTTATATATAATGTCGATCAACATATTATCAATACTAAGAATAAGGCTTTTTCTATTCTAACTTCATACAGAAAGATATATTCCCAGAAAAAAACAACTCCAATATATACGTCACTCGCCTTATTTATAATATTCATTCCTATACTTTACATTCAAATTTATTTACTCGTCAAACAAATAAACTATATAACTTCACCATTATATACTCTTGTTTCTCATATGAAAAAGATCTCTTCAAATGTTTTTGAAGAAATACCACTTCCTAAAAAAAGATTCGATGAATTCGCTTTTCTAATTATACAATTTAATAAAATGCAAAAGCAGCTTGAGCATAGAACTTTACTTCTCAAATATCAGGAAAGATATGATACTTTCAAAAAGGTATCATCACGATTTGCTCATGAAATAAAAAACCCTCTAACTCCTATACTTTTATCATGTGAATTGATAGAAAAAAAATATCCTTATGATGATAAATTTAAAACTTATCTCTTCAATAAAATTTCAATTATTAAGCAAAATGTTGAAACAATAAAAGAAAATATAGGTAAATTTTATTCATTTTCTGATGTTGATTCAAATCTTTCAAATAAAGTCCCGGTTATTGATTTTTTCAATAATTTAAAGAATTACTGGAATTCTGATTATATAAATATTAATTTACAATTGCCTGCTGATGATATTTATGTTGCTATAAATCAAGAAAACTTTGAAAGTTGTTTCAATAATCTTATTATAAACTCATATGAAGCAGCAATAAGTGCCCAGATTAAAAAAGTGGAAATTCTCATTAAAATAACTACTGAAAATGAAAAAATTGTTATTCTTTTTTCAGATAATGGACCAGGAGTTGAGGATTCCATTTCTTCTTCAATCTTTGAACCTTATTTTACGACTAAAGAGTCTGGAAGCGGAATAGGATTATCTATAGTTAAATCCACCTTTGAATCAGCCAATGGAACACTTGTATTTTTGGGCAATAATTATTTAAATAGTGAAACTTATAGAGGAGCTACTTTTCAAATTGAAATACCTGCGGGTAAATAAAAATGATAGAACAACAGTATGAATTGAAAACTTT
>JAAYUW010000173.1 GCA_012517545.1 Exilispira sp. | reverse complement strand
TATCGATAAAAAACATAAAAATTGCAAAAATCAAAAAAACAAAAATCTTAAGCAGCTTAATATTTAATACAAGTGATGATATAAAAAAAATGGATAAAATAGAAACAAGAATTATTTTAAAAATCGGGAGTTTAAAACCTCCCTTATTTGAAATATTATATGATTGATCAGATGTTTTCTGAATTTTCAAGGTAATCTCTCGAATTTCAAAATAATCTTTTTCATTTTACAAACACTAGAAAAGGTAACAATATTTAATCGAAATCTATAAAGGATATATACTATTTATAATTATTTTAAAATTTCAATTATTGCCATTGGAGCATTATCACCTTTTCGAAATCCAGTTTTTACTATTCTGGTATAACCACCATTTCTATCTTTATGTCTAGGACCAATTTCATTAAAAAGTTTAACCAATGCATCTTTGTCTTCAACATACTTTCTCGCTATTCTTCGATTATGAACAGAATCACTTTTAGCTCTAGTAATGAGTTTTTCTGCTGTACTTTGCAAAAACTTTGCTTTAGCCAGAGTTGTTTCAATCTTCTCATGAATAAATAAAGAAGCTAGCATATTTTTAAGCATAGCATCTCTATGCGATTTTGTTCTGCCCAATTTTGCTTTATTAACAAGATGTCGCATCTTTATGTCCTTTATTTGAATATTATTAAATGTTTATCTGTGAATATCAATTATGGTTTTATCTAATTTTTCTTGTACATTCGTTCAACTTTTTCTATTCTATCTTTCATATTAAGCGATAATCCATATTCTGCTAGTTTTTCTATAACTGTCTCAAGTGACTTTTTACCAAAATTTTTAAGATTTTCTATTTCACTTTCAGTTTTGGTAAGTAAGTCCCTGAATGTCTTGATATTTGCTGAGTTGAAACAATTTTTTATCCTTTCCGTAAATTCTAAAGTATCAAGTGATTGATCAAGAAGTTGAATAAGCTTTGCATCCTGATCATCTATGTTATCTTCTGAAATATTTTCAAGATCTATTAATTCTTTTTCATCCTTAACACTTGTTATAAATTTTGCGAGAAATTGAATAAGTATATAAGCAGATTGTTCGACTGCCTGTTTAGGTTTTATTGTGCCATCAGTGTAAACATCGAGGATTAATGATTCATAATCTGTAATATTCTCAACTCTGGCGGCTTCAATAGAAAAATTAACCTTCTTAACAGGAGAGAAGATAGAATCGATAGGAATAACTCCTATTGTAGATATGGCTTCACGCTTTTTTTCAGCAGCTATAAAGCCTTTTCCCCATTCAACAGTATACTCTAAAAAGATTTTCCCTTCCTTTGTAATAGTAAAAAGATATTGATCACCATTAACAATGTTCATATCAGAATTTGATAGATCTTTTGCATATACTTCCTTTGGTCCATCAAATTCAGCAAGAAAAGTTTTTTTCTGTGACTCTCCATTAAGAGTAAATCTTATTTTCTTAAGATTGGATATTATTGTAAGTGTATCTTCAAGAACCATGTTTGGAATATTATCAAATTCTGACTTAACAAAATTTCTCTTTTCATCTTTTGTTTGATATTCTATTTTTATCGTGGAAATAGCATAACCATGCAAAGAAGAAAGAAGAACTCTTCTTAAGCTATTTCCCAGAGTAATACCATAACCTTTTTCCAGAGGTTTCATGACAAATATGCCATGAAAATCGTCCTCTTCATTAACTTCAAAGATTATATTTGATGGGAGTTGCAAATGCTGCAAAATATTTTTATCCATTGCTACCTCTTGTAATAGCTACTATTTAGAATATAACTCGACTACTAACTGCTCCCTGAAATTTTGAGGGACATCTGCTCTTGTAGGAATTCGAATTATGTTTCCTTCTTTTTTATCATAATCAAAATAAAGCCATTCTGCATCAGGTTTGGTTCCTTGATTTTGCTCTATATTTTCGATTAGAGATTTATTTCTCTCTCCCTGTATTGTTAAAGAAATAATATCATTTACATTCACCTGATAAGAAGGAATATTGACTTTTTTACCATTTACTGCAATCATGCCATGAAGAACAAACTGCCTCGCTTGATTCCTTGATTTTGCAAGTTTCATCCTGTATATTGTATTATCTAATCTTGACTCAAGAAGAGTCAAAAGATTTTCTCCGGTCAAGCCTTCTCTTATATGTAAAGCTCTTTCAAAATAGACTCTAAACTGTCTTTCAAGAACTCCATAATATCTTTTAATTTTCTGCTTTTCTCTAAGCTGGATACCATACTCAGAAATCTTCATGCTTCTATTTTTTATAAATTTCTTTTTTGCAACCGGGCATTTATCTGAATAGCAACGATCACCTTTTAGAAAAAGTTTATCACCTTCTCTTCTGCATAATTTGCATTTCTCTTCGTAATTTCTTGCCATATTGTAACCTCAAATAAATAATTATTAAATTACATTCTTCGTTTTTTTCTTGGCCTACAACCATTATGTGGTATAGGAGTAACATCTGTTATAGCTCTAACAGTAAGGCCATTGGTGGCTAAAGCTCTTATTGCAGCTTCTCTACCCATACCTGGCCCATTAACAAAAACCTCAACTTCCTTAAGTCCATAATCTTTAACAGCGTTGCATGCTGATTCAACAACTATCTGTGAAGCAAAAGGAGTTGATTTCTTGGCCCCTCTAAAATTATTAGCTCCGGAACTTGACCAGCCTAAAACATTGCCAGTATTATCCGTAAATGTAACGATTGTATTGTTAAATGAACAGTTTAAATAGCATCTACCAACGGATACTATATTTTTAACCTTTTTCTTGGTTTTTTTCTCTTTAGCCATGTTTTAATTACTCCTTAACAGCAGCTTTTTTCTTTTTAGCACCAATTCTATTACCTCTAGGACCTTTTCTTGTTCTGGAGTTGGTTCTGGTTCTCTGACCACGAACCGGTAAACCACTCTGATGCCTGAGGCCTCTGTAACATCTTATATCTTTCAATCTTTTTATGTTCAGGGCTATCTCATTTTTAAGATCTCCCTCAACCTTTAGGTTCTTTTCGATTATATTTCTTAATTTTTGAATCTCATCATCGGATAGTTCATTAGTTCTTTTATTTTTATCAACTTTTGCTTCATTCAAAATTTTATTTGAAGTTGATCTTCCTATGCCAAAAATATAAGTTAAAGCTACTTCTATCCTTTTATTCGGTAATTCAACTCCAGCAATTCGAGCCATTTATTATCCTCCTAAAATTATCCTTGTCTTTGCTTATGTTTCGGATTATCGCAAATTACTCTTACAACACCTTTTCTCTTAACAATCTTGCATTTATCACATATTTTTTTTACTGATGATCTGACTTTCATCTCTATAACCTCCAGATTAAATTGGTAATCTCAAATATAAATATTAATAAAACTCTTATAATAATAAAAAATAACTATTTTTATTTAAACTTTGATTTAATCATTTTGATTTAATCATATTTTATACATAAAATATAAAGCATATAATTTATTTAATATCTAAAATTTAATTATATTTAAATTTATTATTTCTCTTTTTATTTTAATCTATAAACTATTCTTCCTTTAGTAAGATCATATGGTGAAAGTTCAACTTGAACTCTGTCACCCTGTAATAGCCTGATGTTATACTGTCTCAGTTTACCAGCAAGATGAGCAAGAATAACATGTCCATTATCAAGTTTGACTCTAAAAAGTGTTTTTGGTAAAACTTCTACAACTTCACCTTGCAAAGTTATAACATCTTCTTTTGGCATTCTACCTCTTCCCCTTAATAATATTAACTATATCAACATAAATATCTTCTGCTTTTCTTTCCCCATTTATTTCAATTAACTTGCCTTCACTTTTTAACTGCAAAATAACCGGAATTGTCTTATTGGTATATTCATCTATTCTATTTTTAATAACTTCGTAACTATCATCAGCTCTCTGATATAACTGCGCACCACATAGTTTGCACTTTTCTAAATCATTGTCAAGATTAATATTGTAAATAGTACCACATCCCATACAGGTTCTTCTTGAAGTTATTCTTCTTATTATGCTCTCTTCGCTGCAAGAAAGATAAATATGAAGTATATCAATATCTTTTTTATCTTCAAGATTCTTTTCTATAAGTTTGAGTTGATTTATAGTTCTGGGATAACCATCTATTATATAGTTATGACCATACCCTTTTTCATCTATGGCTCTCATAAACAGATCATTCACAATCTCATCAGGAACCAGAGACCCTGAAGAGGAGTATTCATTGAGTACTTCCCATCCAGCCTTTTTATTTTTTATAATATCTCTTATGATATCTCCCGTTGAGAGATGTATGAATGACATTCTTTCTTTTAACAAAAGGCTCTGTGTTCCTTTTCCACATCCAGGCAAACCATAGATAAAGATTATCATCTATTGACCCCTGCCTCTAAATCTTCTAATACCTTCCAACTTGGTAGCAATATCAAACGCAACTCCTGCAATAATCAATATTGATGTTCCACCCATGATATATGAAAATTCACTTGGTAAATTGAAAACTTTGTTTACAATATCTGGAATAGCTGCTATAAAAGCTAAAAATATTGCTCCCGGTAAAATAATCCTGTTAACTGTTTTCTTGATTTCAGAAGCAACGTCACCACCAGCTCTCGTACCTTTTAATGTCCTGCCTGATTTAGTTAAATAACCAGCGATATCTTCAGGATTTAACTGAAATTGAGAGTAAAAATATGAAAAAGCAAGAATCAAAATACTATTAATGGCAATATACCAGCCAGTTCCAGGATACAAAGCCTGTATTATAGATCTAATAACTGCTGATTTTGCAGCAAATGGGTTTAAAATCTGTGCTGGTAATTGTAAAAAGATAGAAGCAAAAATAATAGGAATTACTCCCGAAGGGTTTATAGGAATGTTTAATGGAAAAGCCGGGATCATGGAAATCTTACCACCCTTTATTGCCTTTGATCCACCAACCATAAGTTTTCGTTTACCACGCTGAACATATATTATAAGAATTATAATAAATATAAACATTATCAGCATGACTATCATAATAAATATATTTCTTTCAATAGCAGTCTTATAAAGTTGCCTAAAAGCCGATGGCATTCTGGATATTATACCTGCAAAAATAATCATAGAAGCACCATTACCAATACCATACTCATCTATCTTATCACCAAGCCATATCAAAAACATGGTCCCTGATGTTATGGCCAAAATAGCAACAATATAGAAAAGAGGAATCGAATCTATTAGTATAAAAGGAGTCTGTGATGAAGCATTCTGCTGTATCATATATTGTATAAAAAGAGCAGATTGAACACCTGCTAAAAGTATAGTTAAAGCTCTTGACCAGAACTGCATGAAATCTTTAGCTTTTTCCTGATCATCCTGGCTCATCTTCTTCCATGAAGGAATAATTGACATTAATAACTGTAAAATGATTTCAGCAGAAATATATGGCATGATACCAAGGGTAAAAAGAGTAAAACGTCTCAAGGCTCCACCTGCAAACATATCTATAAAATCCATCAAGCCACTGGAATTTGCATTTGTAGCTTGAGCCAATGCACTTATATCAATACCAGGAACTGGGATATGCGATCCCAATCTAAAAATAAATAAAATAAATAAAGTTATAAGAAATTTGATTCTAACTTCTTTTATCTCAAATATAGCTGTTAATCCCGAAAGAACTGTAAACTTAGAACCATCTATCTCTTTAGGACCACCAGGCATCATAATCCTTTTTTTATTTTTGCTCATTATTTCCTCCGGTTAAGATAAAACAACCTTTCCACCAGACTTTTCCACCATATCTTTTGAACTTTTGGTTATCTTATCGAAAGATACCCTTTTTTTCCCATTTTTAATAGTTCGAAGCTGGATTGAAAGATTCTTTTTAATCTCACCATTTCCAAGTATTTTGAAAGGTTTTTCAGAATTTTTGATAAGATTCTTCTCAAACAGATCAAGATTAGTAACAATAGAATTATTATCAAACATATTTAAAGCTTCAGCATCAACTTCTTGATATACCTTTTTAAATAAACCATTATTAAAACCACGCTTAGGTATTCTTCGGAACAAAGGCATCTGTCCACCTTCAAAACCAACTTTTCTTGAATAACCTTTTCTTGACTGTTGTCCCTTGTTACCTTTCCCGGATGTCGTACCTAAACCAGAGGATTGACCTCTACCTCATCGTTTTCTTTCTTTTGTAGCACCTTTAGCATTCTTAAGTTGAATTTGTTCCATTATCTTACCCTTAAAATCTTTTAATTTTTAAACAATCTATCAAGTAAGTTATTTAAATCTTACTGTTTTATAATTATTAACTATTTAACTTCCTCAATCTTAAGCATAAAAGAAACTTTATTTATCATGCCTTCTAATGCTGGATTAAGATCTTTAACTAAAGATTGATTAAGTTTTGAAAAACCTAAAGCTTTAACTGTCCTTCTTATCGTCTTATTATAACCAATAGGTGACTTAACTAAAGTTATAGATACCCTTTTCATAGTTC
>JAAYUW010000016.1 GCA_012517545.1 Exilispira sp. | reverse complement strand
TTTTAAAGATAATAAAGCTAAATATAGAAAGAATTGATAAGAGTATTATCAAAATAACTTTCTGACTAGAATTTCCAGAATTATCATGTTTTGATTTGGAAAAAGGTGATTTTGCAAAGGTTGTATCATCATCAAATTTTAAATCAGGAAATTGAACAAGAATAACCAGCACATTGACATTACCAGTAGTAGGCATAGCTTTTTGAGCCCGGTTCATTCCCTTCTGAGCCTGAGTTTTTAAAATGGTATCGATCTGAGATTTTGTGCCATTTTTTGTTGCATTATCCAGATAGGTTGGGTGTGGTGGCATTGCTAATATTAAGATTGAATTAAAAGCTATTAAAAAGATTATAAAAAATAAGAGAAAACTTTTTTTCATACATATCTCCAAATTACTAATTTTATAAAATAAATCATAATAAGTTAAAATGTCAAATATATTTAAATATTGTATATTATTGTAACATATATATAAATGGAAATTTATGATGCATTTATTGTATAAACAACTAATGGACATGGACAAATTTTAACGAAAAACATAAGATCTAAGCTTGAAAAAAATAGTATCTTCAATTATTTTTATTAAAAATTCGTTATGTAGATTAGAATATTATATTTTATTACCTAAAAGTTTCAGTTTACTTATTCCACTATTATATCTATAAAAATCCATTTTATTCTATTGATTATTTTATTAAATATTTTAACAGCATTAGCATAAAGCATATTTATAAATTTATTCTAAATTAGCTAGCACAAGAGATTATTAATATTTTAAGAATTATAAATGCTAATTTTGCATATTATTATTTTAAACTTTTTTCAATTAATTTTAATATTTAGTACTTTTGGTTAATGTATACCTTTTATTATTAAATGATTAAATTAATAGCTAAATTTATCAACTCTCATTCATCCGCTGGCGTATGCCTGCTTTTTTAAAAAAAATTCGAATGTTCATCTCAACATTTTAACAATTTATCCCATTTGATAATTTGACAAAAAATAATATTAACGTAATTTTTTATGACTTTTTACAAAGCAAGATTCTGAACTGATTTTTATTTACGATTTTTTTAAGAGAAACTGCACTTGTTATAATACAAAAAATTTACCTTTTTAAGAGGGAGATTATTTATTGATCATTTATTGTATTTGATTTTACAAAATTAATAAAAATAAATTTGTGATTTTTCATAGATAAATTGGATTTTATAAATTATGTTAGAAAAAAAGATTATTTTAGAGGATTAAAATTTAACTATTAATTAAACAAATATATATTACAGAAAAATATATTTGTAAAAAGGGTATAAAATGGGTAAAAAAAAGAAAAAATCAGCTGCTTCTATTTCATATAATAAAAAAAGGGATAATTCACCAACAGAAAAATCAGACAATTTTACAAATATTCAAAAAAATATTAAAAAAAACAAAACTTATAATAATGCTGGTAATAAACTATCTATAAATAAAAAAGAAAAAATGGATAGAGAAAAGAAGAATAAAGAGAAAAAGGATAGCTGGCTTCTTTTTTTAAGAGACGCTATTATAATAGTCGTTGTTTTCATTCTTATCATTCAGCCTCTTTTAATATCAAGTTATTCTGTCCCTACGGCTTCAATGGATCCAACTATTCCACCAGGTACTAAGTTTATTGGCTTACCAATAGTATATGGTGGTTATATATTTGGTACAAACATAAAAGTTCCTGGTTTAAAAAAGGTACAGAGGTTTGATATAGTTATATTTAAGCATCCAAATCCTAAAATTAAAACACCATATGTAAAGAGAGTGATAGGTATGCCAGGTGATAAAATATATATAGAAGGGAAAAATGTCTATATTAACGATAAGAAAATATTTGAACCATATACTCAATATGTGCTTGATCCCCAATATGCAGCACATCCTGGCACCTCAAGATCGAACTATGGACCAGTAGTTGTTCCTGCGCATAATTTTTTTGTCCTTGGTGATAATAGAGATAATTCAGAAGATTCTCGTTTCTGGGGATTTTTGCCAGAGAAAAATATATTTGCAGCTCCACTTATTGTTACCTATTCAAGAGACCCTGTTACTAAGAAGATAAGATGGAACTTAATAGGAAGAATTTTGATAAACAAATAGAATAATTTGAATATGATAGTAAGGTTATGTATAGTGTTATGTTTGTTTCAAATACAGAGGATGGATGAATTTATAAATATAGAGCAATAGTTAGGAATAAATTTAATGAAACAAAATTAGCTATAAATTGATAATTTTTAAATTCAAGAATTTTGAGAAATTCAGGAGAATAATATGGATAAATTGCCAGATTCAATAAAAAAACTTTTTGTTTCCAAGGATAACAGTGATAAAACATTGCCTGATAATCTTTTTGTTGAATGTCCAGGCTGTCAGGAGATAGTGTACAGACCTAAACTTGAACAGAACCTGGGAGTTTGCCCTCTTTGCTCTTATCATTTCAGGATATCAGTTGATGAGTGGATAAACTTTATCACAGATGCAAACTCTTTTCTTCCTTTGTTTGAAGAGATAGTGTCAGTTGACCCTTTGAATTTTCCTGGTTATAGAGAGAAGCTTGAATCATTATACAAAAAAGGTTTAAACGAAGCTATAAGAACAGGATATGCCAGATTAGATGGTATAAAGATTCTTATGGGGATAATGGACTCAGAGTTTATTATGGGCTCTATGGGTTCTGTCGTTGGTGAAAGAGTAGCCAGACTCTTTGAACAGGGGATGAATGAAAATCTTCCTGTTATTATAATTTCTCGGTCCGGAGGAGCTAGAATGCAGGAAGGAGTTGTATCTTTGTTTCAGATGGCGAAGACATCGGCTGCTGCCAAAAAATTTAGCGATTCATGTAATCTTTTTATCTCTATTTTGACAGATCCCACAACAGGTGGGGTTTCAGCATCTTTTTCATTTCTTGGTGATATCATAATAGCTGAACCCAATGCTTTAATTGGTTTTGCTGGGCAAAGAGTTATTGAACAGACCATAAAGCAAAAGCTTCCAGAAGGATTTCAAAGAGCTGAATTCCTTGAAAAGAAAGGCTTTGTTGATTTTGTTTGTGACAGGAGAAAATTGAGAGAGACGCTGGTTAAAATTCTTGAAATTCATCGTTACAGAAGGTAGATTTGCTATTTTTTAAAGAAATGGGAGTAAGAAATGAAAAAGGAAAAAATATTAAAACAGATAGATAGGCTAAAATCTATTGCAATAGCCGAAGGGATCGATCTTTCTTCAGAGATAAACAAACTTAGAGCCATGCTTGAACTGGAAAGCGATGACTTTCAAAAAGAAAAGCAGATGAAGGAAGTCTGGGAAATAGTTCAAAATTCGAGAAAGATTGAAAGACCAAAACCGCAGGATTTTATCAAAAATTTTATAGAAGATTTCATTGAACTAAAGGGAGATCGAAGGTTTGGAAATGATAACGCTGTGATTGGTGGTATAGGCTATTTTGATAAGTACCCTGTTACTGTTGTTGGTATTCAAAAAGGGCACACATTGAATGAAAATATTGAGTATAATTTTGGCTCTCCCCATCCTGAAGGTTATAGAAAAGCTCTAAGATTATCTTTTCAGGCTGAAAAGTTTACAAGACCAATACTATTTTTTGTTGATACACCAGGTGCTTACCCCGGAATAGACTCAGAAGAAAGGGGTATGGCTGAAGCTATAGCAGAAAATCTTTATTATCTTTCTGATCTGAAAACTCCGATAATATCAGTAATAACTGGTGAGGGTGGTTCAGGAGGAGCTTTAGCTCTTGGCGTTTCCGATATTCTTATAATGATGCAAAATGCCATTCTTTCCGTTATATCTCCTGAAGGATGTGCATCTATACTTTTTAAAGATTCATCCAAAGCCGCAGAAGCTTCCGTTTCTTTAAAATTAACCTCTTTTGATCTTTTAAATTTAGGAATTGTTGATAAAGTGATTGATGAAGGCCCTGGACTGGAGGTTAATCCTGAGATTGGCTATAAAAATCTATCAGAACAGATATTGACATCATTACAATATTTTACTTCTTTAAGTTCGCGAGAATTAGTAGAACATAGGAATCAGAAAATCAGAAAGATAGGATATTACAAAGATACAACAGGATATCTTAAAAAAGGGATCTCAAATACCCGAAATTTTATTTATGATCTTTTTAAACTTTAGTACTGGTTAATATTGGTTGGATTGTTTTTTGCAGTTTGTATTTCATTTTTCCTTTTCGATAAAAAGGACAGACAAAATATATGAATGTGTTTTAGATATGATTAGAGAAGCTATTTTTATATTTCTCAAATCAAAAATCTAATGTTTTAAAGGAAATCTTATGGAAGTTAGACAAATAAATTCTGCTGTTAAACAGATACTCAATGTCAAAGAGCTGAGTTCAATGATAGGTCAAGATATATCATTTAAATCATGCGTTCATCGAATAAGAATTTTGCCAAATGTTTCATTTATAATATTGAGACTTGAGAGAAGTCTTATTCAAGCAGTTGCAGAGCCACCTGTAGACCTTTCTCCTTTTTTAGAAGGAGACTTTGTAAGTATAAATGGAAAAGTGCGCGAATCAAAACTGAATGACAGGGCTATTGAAAATAGAGATGTTGAAATCTCTATAACTCATATTGAGCTTATTCACAGGCCAGCTGAGACCATTCCCTTTGAGATTAATAAAAAGGAACTAAACATAAGGTCAGATCTTGAGTTTGATTACAGACCAATTTCGCTTCGTCATCCTAAAAAAAGAGCCATTTTCAAAATTTCAGAAACAATAGCTGATTCTTTTGCATCTTTTTTATATAAAAATGGATTTACACGAATATTTTCTCCAAAGATTGTTTTGGCTGGTGCCGAAGGTGGTGCTAACATTTTTCAGATAAAGTACTTTGATAGGATAGCATATCTTGCACAATCTCCACAGTTTTATAAACAATATGGTGTTGGTATATTTGGTAGAGTCTATGATATCGGACCTGTTTTTAGAGCAGAAAAACATAATACATCAAGACATATAAATGAGTACATATCTCTCGATTTTGAGATGGGTTTTATTGATTCATATGAAGATATAATGAAAACTGAAATTGCCTATTTAAAGTATATGATAGAGCAGTTGAAAGAAAGGAACACCTTTGAACTCGAACTTCTTGAAACAAGACTACCCATTATAGGAGAAACAATTCCTGCAATAAAACTTAGTGAAGCTCATCAAATATATTTTGAAAATACTAAAAAAGATTTTAGAAATGAACCAGACTTGAGTCCTGAAGAAGAAAAATATCTTACTATATGGTCAAATAAAGAGTTTTCAAGTGAATTTCTCTTTATTACCCATTTCCCAACATCGAAAAGACCTTTTTATACAATGGATGATCCAGAAAATAAAAATGAAACACTCTCATTTGATCTTTTATTTAGAGGACTTGAGATTACAACAGGTGGGCAGAGAATAAATGATTACAATCAACAAGTCGAAAAAATGAAAGATTTTGGTTTGAATCCAGCTGAATTTGAGTCCTTCCTTCAACTTCATAAGTATGGAGTCCCCCCTCATGGAGGACTTGCCATAGGACTTGAAAGACTTACAGCAAGGATATGCAATATAGAAAATGTGAAAGAAGCTTCTATGTATCCAAGAGATATTAATAGAATAACTCCATAAATACTATCAATCCATTACGATTATACAAAAAACCCTATGTTTATGGCTGTGAAACGGCTGGAAAAGTAAATATAAACTAAAGGCTCATATATGAATCAGGTGCTTTTAATAGGCAATAGCGCTATAGAGGATACTTTATCCTTTAAGCTTAACAATGATAGCAGTATAGAAAATATATTCATCTGCCCGGGAAATGGTGGAAGCTTTACAAAAAAGAAATCTATAAATATCGAATTAAATTTAAAATCCAGGAAGGAGATAGAGCAATTTTTATCTAAAAATAGAATATTATATGTTCTAAATAGTTCATATAACAAGATGACAGAGGATCTTTATGAAGTTTGTAAACAAAAAAATATCCCTATAATAGGCATATCCTATGATAAAATAAAATTTTTCAATTCAAGAATTTTGATCAGAGAATTTTTAAAAAAGTATAATATTCCATCATTTGAATATGAAATCATTGATTCATTAAAATCTTTGAAGGAATATTCAAAGAATCTAATATCCAAAAAAATACTTCATACAGACTATCAGAAAGGGTTTAAAGGTATTTATGTTCTTGAATCGAGAGGACAGGCTATGAAGCTTATTGATATTTTAAAGCCTGGTTTGAAAGAAGATTCCAGATTTATTATAGAACCTTACAATAAATATGAAGAATATACAGCTATTATAGCTTATGATACATCATCTTATTTATTATTTCCTGTATTGAGAAGTTATCCGAAGGCATTTGATAATGATTATGGACTTTATACATCAGGGATGGGAGCATTTGCTCCATTAAATAGCTTCACAGATGAAGATATAAAATTCCTTAAAGAAAAGATAATAGAACCTGTTTTAAGTGGTTTAAATACTGAGAAATATACTTATTCTGGTTTTTTGACATTTCATATTTTAAAGCATGCAAATGAAATAAAATGTCTTACCTTAACTCCATCTTTCACAAGTCCGGAGATTGAGACTATTTCTACTCTTGTTAGCGCTTCATTTAATGAACTTTTTTTAAGTTTGATAAATAAAAAGATAAAAGAATACAATCTGCTCTTGAATGATATGTATTCGGTAAGTGTTGTCCTTGCTTCAAAAGGATATCCTCTGGATGTTCAAAAAGGTATATTGATAGCAGGAATAGAAAAATCATTTGAAAATATCGAAATTTTTCATAATAAAACTTTGATGATATTCTACTCAAAATACAGGGGTTACATAACAAATGGAGGGAGAATTCTAACGATAAACTGCACTTCCGAATCTCTTGAAAATAGCAGAAAATTAATATATAATATTCTTGATAGAGGTGAAATTTTTTTTGATGGTAATTTTTATAGAACAGATATAGCTGAAAAATATTGTAACCTTAAGGCAAAACAGAGCATAGAAGCTGATTGAAGGAGATATTTAGCTTATTTTATATTTTTTTTCAGATATCATAAAATATTTTATTGGCAAATTTTAAAAATATCTATTTAAAGTTTTTATATATTTATTGAATATTTTCTTTAAATTTATTGAAATAAAATTAAGTTTGCTTTCGCCATTCGCAAATATGTTAACTGATTTAAAACTCTGGTGAAGCAAAATAGTGATTTAACATAATTAATATATTAGTAGGTTTATCCGGCAAATTATTTTCGCTCTCTTTGTTAGTTTGTATGACCAGACCATAAAGAGAAAAGTTGCCAAGAGCCTGCTTTGAACATTAGTTTCTTTATCAGGTTAAGCCATAAGGATTTATGCATTTCTTTTTTTATAAAATAAGCATGCACTTGCCAGATGAACTATTATGTATATACCATGCTATACAATATTGCTTCAATGTCAAAAAGTAAGTATTAACCGGAAGTCCCTTAAATTATGAATTGGTGTGAATGTTTCAAAATAATTAATATAAATAAAGAGAAAAAAATGCATATCTATTATATCTCTGACAATGATAAGTTTTTTCAGCAAATTCTGGAAAAAATTCATGATGTTACTTTTTTAAGTCCCGATAAATTTTTAGTTTTACAGGATGAGTTGAGTAAAAGTGATTCGGTCTTTCTTATCGAAGAAAAATATGTTCCACAGCAGACTATCGAAAAGATAGAGGGTTTATTCAGTAAAGAGAATATAATTTTGCTAAATGATCATATCAATTGGGATAGACTTATCGAAATTTTTTCAAGAGGCGAAATGTACTATTCAAAACCTATAAAAAAGGAAGATTTTTCATATTTTCTTTAGTTAGTTCTCTTTGATTTATTTCAAATATAATATTTTTTTTGGCTAAATTATTAAAACTCTTAATAATTATATCGTTTGTGAGGTTCATTACATGAAAAATATGAAAACAACCAGGATCTTCTATCTTTTTTTATTTTGTCTTGTATTGCATTTTTTTGCTTTACCAGTTACTATTTCAGCTCAATAAGTAGATTTCAATTTTTCTCCAAGATTATGGGGCCTGGATCTGCTTGTTACCATTAATAATTTTCCTTTTTCTTTTGAAAATTTAGGATTATTTAAAGCTCTAATAGGCTTTGGAGGTGGATACGAAGATTATGGTTACTTTAGAGATAATAATAATGATTATCTTGTATATCAGGAAAATTCAACATATTCCTTTAATTTTAAAAGAGTTAACTTTTTAGGATCTTTAGGATTTGGTTTTGATTTTTTAGCTAATGAAAAGATTGGGCATCACCTTTTTTGCCTGAAAATACTTTATTGTGCAGACTATCAATCCTATGAAAACACTAATGATGGTAAAGAAACGTATCTTTATCAAACTTCTCTAGCTGAAAAGGAAGGAATATTTCAAAATTCTATCCTATTCAGTATATACTTCAATTTACTCAAAATTTCTTCTAAAACACACTCTATAAAAGGTATGGATCTGTATCTGAGTTATAAAATGTATCCACATCTCATGAACAATTTATCAGATTATTCAGCATTGACATTTCAATTTAGAGGTTATCTTCCGTTTATTGAGGATGAAAAAATATCAGTTTATATTGCTAATCGTTTTCATCTATATTATATACCTCTTTCAAGTAGTTACATCCCGGTATCAGCACTTACAGAAGGAAGTTTGGGTTGTGCTATGCGTGGAATATACTGGTGCCAGTATGAAGGTACTTTTCGATTGGTGAATAACCTTGATATAAGGATATTTTTCCCTGAAATATTCAAACAGAATTATATATATCCAGGGATAATTATTTTTTTTGATATTGGTGTCAACGATTATAAGCATTTGGATCAAGTTATATCAACTGAGAATATTCAATATTCCACTGGTATTGGAGCTATTCTCGTCGTTATGGGTATAGATCTGGTAGATTTTTATATAGAGTACAATATCAAAGACTCACAGTTATTTCTTAGATTGCGATTTTCAACTTTTTTTTAAATATTTTATTTTACAAAGTATTGCAAATGAAAGATAAAAAAATATGCGAGAAAAAAGAAAAAATATCATTTACTAATTCCATGTTATATTGTTTTTTTTACACTGGCTTAATTCAGCAAATTAATAACTATTTATCAATAAAATTAATAGTTAAAATTCGAAAGGTGAAGGCTCAGAAGTAGGCTACTAATTTCCAAGCTGAACCTGAATTTTGATTGAGTAATAATATTATCAGGTTGATTATTTGACTTCTTTCCCATTTACCATTACTTTAACTATAATATTGCTGTTTTTTTTGAGCATTGCAGAAACCCCGCAGTACTTTTCCTGTGAAAGATTTATGGCTTTTTTAATATCGTTAATGTTATTATCTAAATTGCCCGAAAAGTAGTATGTTAGGGTAATATCTTTGAAAACTTTAGGATGAGTTTCTGTAACATCAGTTTGAGTATCCATGTAAAAAGAGTCTATCTTGACTTTCATTTTTTCTAAAAGTGATACAACATCCATCCCGGTGCATCCCATAAGTGCTATTAAAAGCAATCCTTTAGGCGTTGGTCCCTTATTTTGTCCTTTGAAATCTTTTGAAGCGTCAATATCTATTTTATGCCCATCAAGCTCACCGGTAAACCACATATTATTATTCCAGGTCATCTTTGAATACATTGATATCTCCTATTAATCTATCAAAAATATTTTAAATTTTTCTTTTTATCTTTTATGCTTTAGAAATTTGATCATTTATCGAAGATAGTAAAATTGGTTTCATTGATATAATAAATTATTTTTCGATATTTTGCTTAAGAATTTAAATTATCTAAATGTTAAACTCTAAAGTTCCAATAAAAATTTTTATTTTTTTAGATTCACTTTTTTTCTTCTGAATCTAAAATTAAAGGAATAGAATCATCTTCCCCTTTGTTTTCTATGGCTTTCTGCGAAGAAGTATCAGATGTTAGAAGAAGTTTAATTTTATTTTTCTTTTTTCCTTTCTTCTGTTCATTTATTTTTTGTTTTATTGCTTCTATTTCACTATCATAAATAACATTTGATTCATCTTCAAAGATAGAAAATTCATGCATTTGCTGTTCAAGGTGCGAAATGAATGAAATAAGGATATTTGCATTTCTTTCGAGGTCGGATGATACATTTTTGCCTTCGTTTGTCAATGCAACATACTCTGATGTGATTATGTCGATAGATTCTGTATTAGTAGTTTGAGTATTTGCAAGGTTAAGAATTGAATTTGTCTCATCTTCAATTATTTTAGATTGATCTAATATTGAAAGTATAGAATTTTTTATATTCTTTGAGTTTTCAATGGAGACATTTATTTTGGAGTTAATAGAATCAATCAATTCGCTAACTTGATCGGATATCACAGAACTGCTCTCGGCCATTTTTCTAATTTCAGAAGCTACAACACCAAATCCTTTTCCAGATTCACCAACTCTTGAAGCCTCAATAGATGCATTTAAAGCCAGCAGTTTAGTGTGTGATGCTATATCTACAATTAACTTTAGAGAGTCTGTCATTTTTTTGGATATTTCACTGATTTGCGAAAATGAAGCTAGTGAATTTTCAAATGTATTTATTTCTCGCTGTAAAGTCTTTATAGAACCAGAGATTATTTTAAATGATTTGTTGGATTTGTCCTGAATGGATTTTGTAGAATCCTTAAGTTCAATAACAGTTTTTGCAAGATTATTGATAGAGTTTTTTTGATTTTCTGTGTTAATATCTATCTTTTGTGCAAAACTAAAATTCTGTTGAGCTGTCATAGATATGTCATTAAATGTTTTCATGCTATTTTTTATAAGAGAGTTTAACTTTATAGATACCACATTTATCTTTTGAATTATGCTTCCAAGTTCATCTGCTGCAGTCATCGTAGCATTAAAGGCAAAATTACCTTGCTCAAGTTCAGAAAGCGTAATTTTTATGAATTTAAAATTTCTTCTGAAATAGTTAATATAGGTTGCTGTAAAAATAATAAATATTAATGAGGCAAATAGAAGCAATCTTGAATATATATTTTGAGCTGTATAATTTAATTCAAGAGATAGGATTGTTCCACCCTTGACTGCATACTGTATCAGTGAATAGGAGATAAATAAAAGCAATATGGCTAATAAAGCTGGTGGCACCATAAGGGTAAGAAATGATTTTAAGATAAAACTAAATTTAGACATTTTAAATGGAGAATCTTCTGAACCAATCTTTATGTTTTTAAGAATTTCAAACTGATTGGAAAGTGAAATTTCATAAAGATAATAGGCAAGAATGGTAACTGTAATAAAGATAAAAAAATAAAAGGCCAGCAAATTATTTAAAAAAGAGATAGGGTACAGACCTTGTTGATCACCTATAATAAGTCCAATTGTAATAAATATCAAGAATCTAATGCCATAAATAAGAGAAAGATTTATAGGCAGATTTAAAAGTTTTGCCCTGTAATATAAGAATTCTTCTTTGTCAAAATACTTCGATACATTGAAGATGGCAAAGTAATCTACAATATCTCTGACCTTAAAATAAGTAATAATTAATCCTATTATACTATTTGCAGTAAATAAAGCTATTAAAATATTTCTCATCGTGGCAAAACTTCCCCATAGCATTGGGAAAGGTTGGAAAATATACCATGATATATACATAAAAATAACATTAATAAGTTCAATAAAAACAATAGGAAAATAATTTACATTTGTTTTCTTAAATTTTTCTGCTAATTGTTTATCAACTTTTTTGAAATCTTTCTTGCTTTTTATGTTATATTTTCTTTGCTTTTTAAGATCCTGTTCACGTTTTTTAATTCGTTTATCAAGATTATTTGTCTTACCCATATTTTCCTCATGATTATATTAACATATTTTTATTTAATCACAAAAAATAAAATTATAATTATTTATTTAATTATCGACTTTTATTAAAAAAATCTATATGACTGATAGCATATTCATAATTAGTTAAAAGATAAGATCCAGTTATGCTAAATATAAGTGATCTTAATATCTTAATTTATTTTCCTTAAGAATATATTTCTTTATTTTTTTTTGTAAAAAAGTTTCATTAAGGTTGGAAAACATAGATGACTTTTAAAAAATAGATTCTTTAAAAATTGATTCTCTTTATTCTATAAAGAATAGCTATAAAAATTTGCATATAATATTTTATACTTTGGTTTGCTATTTCTTAAAATTAACTAAAAATGAATATAAAAAGGGTTAAAGCTAAAAGTAAAAATATAAATAGAAACTTGAAATTAATTTTCAAAATATGCTTTATCCATTTTAATGACTCTATATTTATTGGCGAAACGGTGAGCCTCATCTCTTATCTGTATCAATAATCTTAAAGAGTCGTCTGATAGGGGTAGTTTTAACTCTTTTGCTTCCTTTTCAACAATTATTGTTTCCTCCCTTTTTGCAAGTCCGATTAAAGGTATATTTATCTTAAGATCCTCTTTCAACATTCTGGATATGCGATTTACATGTCCTTTACCACCATCAATAAGTAACAAATCAGGAAAATTTTCTTTTCTGTTTTTATATTCCAGCACTTTTCTTGTAACTACTTCTTCGATTGCTGCATAATCATCTTGTGAGTGAACTGATTTTAAGGTATACCTTCTATAATGACTTTTATCTGGGTTGCCGTTGTAAAAACTTACAGAAGATCCAACTATATAAGAGGAAGACATGTTAGATATATCAAATCCATCTATTCTAAGTGGGATTCTTGGTAAATTTAATAATTGTTGTAAATTTTTAAGGTTTTTTTGTTCTTTATATAAAGCAATTTTGAAAGTTTGTTTAAAAAGCTCAGCAAGTTGATATAAGAGCATCGAATAAATTTTTCTTTCCTGCTTAGTTTTATAGCAGTATATAGCAATATCGATATTTTCATCTGAAATTTCAGATATCAGTTGCTTTAAGATATGAGAAAATTTATCGGATGGTATATATATATTTTGTGCTGGTTTTATGTCCTCATATATGCCCACTATTGCAGATATTATAACAGAATTCAGATCATCTTTTTCCTCTACATAGTTAAAATACTTATTTACAGATAAAGTCTTTATTCCATCCTTTATCCTTAATAAAGTAATAAATCCTGATTGATCTCTTAAAAAAAAAGCCAAAAAATCGTAGCAACCCTCATTTTTCCATGAATAGCTAAATTTTTGAGAAAATTCTTTAACGAGATTATACTCTTGTTTAAGTTGATTTGCCTTTTCAAATTCAAGGATTTCACTAAAATTTTCAATATTTTTTTGTATCTCTTTCAATAAATATGAATATTCACCTTTAAGAAAAGAGATAGCCTTTTTCAAGAAGGTTTTGTAAGTGGCTTCATCGATAAAACCAGCACAAGGGGCACTGCATTTATTAATATGATATAACAGGCAAGGTCTGGAAAGTCTTGTAATCTTTTTTCTGCATGATCTAATTTTAAAGGTTTCCTCAATAAATTCAAATAATCTGTTGGTCATTTGCTTTGAAACAAAAGGTCCAAATATTTGACCTTTAAAGTTATCTTTTTGTCTTACTATAATCATTGCCGGGAATTTTTCTTCCGTAAAACCTATAAGAGTGAAAGATTTATCATCTTTAAGTTGAATATTATATTTTGGTTTAAGGGAATTAATAAAATTTTGTTCTAAAAGTAAAGCTTCATTCTCAGATTCTGTTATTCGAAAATCGACGAATTCTGTCTCAGATACTAAGAGTTTTGTTTTTTCACTTAAGTTCGTTTTAATAAAATAAGAAGAGACTCGTCGCTTTAAATTTTTGGCTTTACCTATATATATGAGCTTTTCATCTTTGTTGTAAAAGAAGTAAACTCCACTTTGAGAAGGTAGAGTACCATAAAATTGTTTAGAAATCATATGAATTAAAATAATTTAAAAAAGAAAATAATCAATATTGACATCGGTATGATTTATGATAATTTCAAAAAAAATAAGGAGTCTATTTGTGCCAAATAAGAAATCAGCTGAAAAGAGAGTAAGGCAATCTACCGTTAGAAGACTTAGAAATAAATCAGTCAAATCAAAAATAAAAACTATATATAAAAATTTAACAGCTGCAGTAAATGAACAAAAGCATGATGAAGCTATTAATATTTTAAATCAATATCAATCTTATTGTGACAAAGCTGTTAAAAATAATATTTTACATATAAATACCGCTGCAAGGTATAAAGCAAAAGCTTCTAAATTGGTAAATCCAGGAAAATAATCGAGGCTTATATTTTATTATAATTTTATTGTAAAGTTCTAACAACAAATTTTTAATTTGTAAAGTTTAAATATAATTTTATTTAGTTATATTATAAAAATATTAATTTCTAAATATGAAAAAGATAGTAAAAACTGATTTAATTGAAGCAACAGCTGATGAAGTTAATGTTCTTCCGAAAACTGTTGTAGCTTATATTATCAATCGGTTTCTTAAAATTCTTCATAGACAGTTAAAAAAAAATGAAGAATTTAGTATAGAACTCAGGGGATTTGGCGTTTTCACAAAGAAAAAAAGAAAACCTTCAATAATTAAAAATCCAAAAACCAATGAAAGCCATCTCTACCAAGATTTATACAGTATCAGCTTCAGGTTAAGTAAAAACAGTTTATCTTTAAAAGAGGAAGATTTGGATGAAAAAATATAAAATAATAATTGTCGATGATAATTGGGAGATTTGCATCCTTTTTAAAACAATTATACAAAATCTTGAAATGTTTGAAGTTGTTTCGTTTGATAACGGAAGCAAATTTCTTGAATTTATCGAAGATGAAGCATTTGATGTAGCTATCATCGATATAGATCTTCCTGACATTTCAGGATATGAGCTTATTAAAAAGCTAAGAGAAGATAATTTCAATTATATACCTGTAGTTGTAATCTCTGCATTTGATGATTTCAGCCACAAAATAAAAGCGCTGGAACTTGGAGCTGATGATTATATAGTAAAACCTGTTAATGTGTTTGAAGTTGTTATTAAACTAAATAACCTTTTAAAAAGACAGACTTATCTCTGTGAGATAAATAAAAGAGAATCAATTATTCAAGATAAAACTGAGATTATCGATATGCTTAAAACCTTTTTTCATGATAAGGTTTATCTTCCAGCAAAAAAACTTAAATCTGAATTTGAATATCAGGTTAATGCCGGAATTGATAAAATGTCTATGGAAAAAACTTTTGAAACTTTTAAAATACTAAATGAAAAATTTGGCAGGCTGATTGATAACTATGATAAGCTATTTCTTGAAGTTGAATCAAAAATTGAAAAAATAAATGAAAAAAATGCTCAGTTAATTTCAAATGAAGATATCGAAGAGAGATTTAAAACAAAATTTTAATTTTTATTTTAGAAAATTGTATTATAATAATTCAATGTGCGGGCAAGATAACTTTTTTTATAAAATCTCCTTTGATGCAGGAGGATAAAATGCTTTCTGAGAAAAAAAGGCAGGTATTGGATTTTTACAATCAGGGAATAGAATTATATTTCAATCGTCAATTTAAAGAAGCAGCAGATTTTTTTCAAAAAGCTCTAGAGGTTGATCCTGCGGATGGTCCAAGTAGGCTTCAGTATTTAAGATGTGTTGAGTATATTAAAAATCCTCCATCTTCCGAATGGGATGGTGTATTTGTTATGACTTCCAAGTAATCATTGTCTCTGGTTATCAAATATATTCTAAATTAATTTTTATCATTATATTAAAATTGGCGAAAATAAACTGTAAAGATTTATGTATTTAAGTGAGAGGTTAACGATTATGAATAAAAAAGAAAAGGTATATTTTGCAGATAAGGTAGTTACAGTTTTTGGGCATGAAACATCATTTATTGGCAATCTATCTTTTAAGACTTCTGTGAAAATATGTGGAGATTTTAAAGGTTCAATAAAAACTGAGGGCTATCTTGAGATTGCCCCAGAAGCAAAAGTTGAAGCAGAGATTGAAGCGGATAGTATCAAAATAGGCGGTATATTGCGAGGAAATATTAATAAATCAGATAGAGTAGAACTTGTAAACACTGCTCAAATGTATGGTAATATTGTTACAAAAACATTGAAGATTGAAGATGGTGTTGTGTTTCAAGGTGAATGCAAAATGATAAAATAAGTTTATTTTTTAAAAAGTGCTATTTTTTTAATATACAGAGTATGTACAAAGTTTATAGTTTTAAACAAGATACATGGTTTTAGATAAATAATATTGGTAAAATAAAGAGATATCCTGAAAACAAAAGAGAATTTTTATCTTTATTTAATAAAGAAAATAAATATTTATCTATAATAACTTATCAGATTAAGCCATCTATCTTGCTATTTAACAATAACTAAGATTTTTTGAATTATTTTTAAATTTTACTCTAATTTATTAAAAATCAATATTGACAATTTTAAAATAACTGTTACTTTTTCTTTCGCTATGCCCTCATAGCTCATTCGGTAGAGCGTTTCCTTGGTAAGGAAAAGGTACTCGGTTCAATTCCGAGTGAGGGCTTGTTAGAAAAAATATTTTAATTTTATCATATATAAATATTTATAGAAGGTGATTTTATGCGTGAATTACTTGCTTTAAAGTGTGATGTATGTGGTAACAAAAACTACACAACAGATAAAAATAAAAAGAACACACCTGATAAACTTTCCTTTAAGAAATATTGTAGATTTTGTCGCAAACATACTGTACATTCCGAAACAAAGATAAAGTAGTTTTACTAATGTTTAGGCCAGTAGCTCCAACTGGTAGAGCGGCGGTCTCCAAAACCGCGTGTTGGGGGTTCGAATCCCTTCTGGCCTGTTTTTTTCTGGAGGATATTATGGCTAAACAGAATATCTTTAAACAATTTATCTCTTTTATAACATCTTCATATAGAGAGTTGAAAAAGATAGACTGGAATATCGTTACCAAGTCGGTTCCAGAGCATCTTATAGGTATTCTTATTATAATTGTGTTTTTTTCACTCTTTTTTTTAGGTTGTGATTCCTTAATTGCTAAATTCATAAGCTGGGTATTTGGTATATGAGAAATTATTATATACTAAAAGTTGCTTCAGGATCTGAACATCAAGTTGTTGAGTACTTGAAAAAGCTCATGTCTAACTCCTTTTTAGGAAAGTATATTTTTAATCCTGTAGTACCTGAAGTTACTACGGAAAAAAAGATCAAAGGGAAAAAAAGAGAGTTTAAATCAAAACTATATCCAGGTTATGTGTTTTTGGAGATAGATTTTTCTGATGAAATTGATGAAGAAAATTACTGGAAAAAGATAACCAAAGAAATACTTTCTCTTTCATCAGTTGCTGGTTTTTTGGGTGTCAAACGAACAGATAAACCTATACCTTTAACTAAAAGTGAGGTTAGATCTTATCTTTTGAATATTGGTCAAATAAAGGAAAATGAGTCAGAAGAATCTAATATCCTATATGAAAAAGGAGAGGAAGTTACAATAACTGGAGGCGGTTTCAAGGGTTTTTCTGGAGTAATCAAAGAAATAGATAAAGATAAATCCAAAGTTATAGTAGAAGTTAAAATATTTGATAGACCAACACCCGTTGAACTTATGACCGATCAAATCGAAAAAAGATAGATTCTGGCACAAATATTTTATTAATTCTTTTTTATTAAAATTATAAGATTTTCGAAGATTATTATTAAAATTTAAATGTTTAGAGTTAAAAAGGGTCATTGTTAAAACAGAATGTGGAAAAAGAATAATAACATAAGAAAATAAATATATTATTAAAATTTTAAGGAAATAATTATGGCAAAAGAAGTAAAACAGATAGTAAAATTACAGATAATCGGTGGTGAAGCGAAACCAGCTCCACCAATTGGTACTGCTTTAGGTCCTACAGGTATTAACCTTCAGCAGTTTGTCCAGACTTTTAATGCTAAGACTGCAAATAGAAAAGGTGAATTGATCCCCACTATTGTGACTATTTACAAAGATAGAACTTACGATATAGTATTTAAAGTTGCACCAGTTTCTTTTATGGTAAAAAAAGCTATAAACATTGAGAAAGGTTCTGCGACTCCTAACAAGGTAAAAGTTGGCAAAATTACAAAAAAGCAGATAAAAGAAATTGCTATGAAAAAGCTCCCTGATTTGAATACTAAAAGTGTTGATAAGGCTATGTTGATAGTTGAAGGCACCTGCAAATCAATGGGTTTAGAGATAGTAGAATAGGTAAATTGTATAGTTTGATTCAAAGGAGATTTTAGATGATTAAGCATGGAAAACTTTATAGAAAAGCAAAGGAAAGTATCGAAACTAATAAATTGTACAACATACAGGAAGCTATCTCCATTTTGAAAAAAATATCGTATGCAAAATTTGATGAGACTTTTGAACTTAGCATCAATCTTAAAATAGAAAAGAAACATACTGTGAGATCTACGATATTACTTCCAAATTCATTTGGAAAAACAAAAAAAGTTCTGGTTTTTGCTAAAGGTCAAAAGGTGGAAGAAGCTTTAGCAGCTGGAGCTGATTACGCTGGGGATGAAGAATACCTTGAAAAGGTTAAATCTGGCTGGTTGGATTTTGATGCATGTATAGCTACTCCCGATATGATGAAAGATATTGGTAAAATAGCTAAAATATTAGGACCAAAGGGGTTGATGCCAAATCCTAAAACTGGCACTGTAACCGATAATGTTTCTACTGCAATTAAAGAGATAAAACAGGGTAAACTTGAATATAAAGCTGACAAAGCTGGTGTTATTCATGTTATCTTTGCCAAGAAATCGATGACAGAAGAGCAGATTCTTGAAAATTTTACTGCACTTTATCAAGATATTTTGAAGAAAAGACCTTCAGATTTAAAGGGAAATTATATTACATCAGTTTATGTTTCTACAACAATGTCTCCATCTGTGAGACTAGATCTTGCAGCAATTGCTTGAAAAATTTTCCGGATAATTTAAGAGCTATTACGCTTAAAAATAAATGCTTCTATCTATTCACAACAAGGATGATTTATGGAAAAAAAGTTATCTATTAAACCAGAAAAAATTGCATACCTTGAAAAAATGCAAGATATTTTTAAAAATAACAGCTATGTTATTTTTTGTAATTTTTCAATGTTACCGGTAAAAAAGTTTGAAGAACTGAGAACAACAGTTAAAGAAAAAAATGGCAATATTAAAGTTATAAAGACAAATATTACATGCATAGCTGCAAAAAAAACTTTAAGCTTTGAACTACCAGATGAGATGTTCAAGCAAAATACTTTCATAGTATATGGAACCGATGAGGTCAGCGGTATTGTTAAGGATCTAAAATTACTTCAAAAAAGCAAAACTGTATCAATTAAGGGTGCTATTTTTGATGGTAGTTTTCTTCCAGCCAGTGCAGCTGAGAAATTATCGGATATGCCAACCAGGCAGGAACTTTATGGTATGCTTGCAAACATATGTGCAAGTCCATATACTAGATTTGCACGTGTACTTAACGAGGTTATTGCTCAATTACCTAGAGCATTAAATGCTGTTTCTAAAAATAAATAGTTATTGGTAAAGATTAAGATTAATTTTAAATTAAAAGGGAGAAAATATGGCAACACTTACAAAAGATCAGATTATTGAAGCTGTTAAAAGCATGAGCGTTATGGAATTGAATGAACTTGTTAAAGCATTAGAAGAAACATTTGGTGTCTCTGCAGCTGCACCAGTTATGATGGCGGGAGCTGCTACTGGTGGTGCATCAGCTGGAGAAGCATCAGAAAAAGAAGAAAAAGCTGAGTTTGATATTTATATTAAAAATCCAGGCGCAAGCAAAATTGAGGTTATAAAGAAGGTTAGAGAAATTACATCATTAGGTTTAAAAGAAGCTAAAGATGCAGTTGAAGATCCGTCAAAACCTATTAAAACAGCTGTTCCAAAAGAAGAAGCTGATGCAATTAAGAAAAAGTTAGAAGAGGCTGGAGCACAGGTTGAATTAAAATAGTGTAACTATAATAATATAACATGCTTTTATATTTTTATTTTCTATCAGTGAAATATACTTCAACGGAGGGGTGCTATAAGTACCCTTCCTTGTTGTGTATTATAAAGTAATGGAGTCTATGCTTAAAAAAAGAAAAAAATTTATGAGTTTTATGATTTGTATATAAATAAATTGAATTCAAATTTATAAATTTTTTATCGACTTTTTTTTTATTGTATTTTTATTGGTATTTTTATTATTTGTTTTAAATGTAATCAATATACATTCATCAATATTTCTTTACTTATTTTCTAAATCAGGAGAAATTCATGAAGGTGAAATTTTCACCAATAAAGTCAAATCCTTTTCGTTTTTATATTAATGAATCAAAAGATGAATTTATTGAATTCCCAAATTTTCTGGAAATTCAAAAGGTTTCATATGAATGGTTTTTACAGCTAGAAAAAAAATTGCAAAAACTTCCTGTTGAGACTCAGGGATTGGAAGATCTTTTTAAGACTCATTTCCCAATAGAATCAAAAAATAGTAATATTATTCTGGAATATGTTGAATACTATTTTGGTGAACCTAAATATTCAGTTGAAGATGCTCGAATAAAAGGTAAGACATATTCAATACCGGTTAAAATAAAGGTTAACCTTGTATTTAAAGATTCCGGTGAAGTCAGAACTAAAGATATCTATCTTGGAGATTTCCCCCTGTTGACTGATGTTGGAACATTTATAATAAATGGAGCTGAAAGAGTAGTTGTTTCACAGATTCACCGTTCTCCTGGTGTTTTATTCAAATATGATGATAGAAATAACGAGTATCAGGCTCGACTTTCACCAAACAAAGGTGCATGGCTGGAGTTTATTCTTGATGAAAGAAAAGAAATACTATCTGTTAGAATAGATAAAAAAAGAAAGATTCTTGCCACAACATTTTTAAGAGTAGTAGGACTTGAAACAAATGAAATGATTATTGATGCTTTTTATGATACCGAGATCTTACCTGTTACCTATGATCTTGAAGGTAAAATTCCTGCTCAAAATATTATCATAGAGACTGATTTTGGTCCTGAGAAAATAGTTACTGCAGGACAGGCTCTTACAACTCTTGATATTGACAAACTTATAGATAGTAAGATCCATGAACTAAAAGTTATCAACTTTAATAGCACAAAGAAAATTACAGGGGAGATAATTTTAAATACAATACAAAAGGAAGTATTTGAGAAAGATGCCAATAATCCTTTAAAATCAGAGCCTTCAAAAGAAGAAGCTATAAATAAAGTTTTTAATATTTTAAGGCCTGGAGAACCGGCACTTATAGAAACTGCTGAAGCTGAAATAAAAGATTTATTTTTTAATCCACATAGATATGATCTGGGGAAAGTTGGAAGATTTAAACTTAACAGAAAATTTGGATATAAAGAAAATAACCTTGTAATGAATCTTCAGCTTGAAGATATAATAAATACGATTATATATTTAACGAAAATTGTTGAAGGTGTCTATAATATAGATGATGAAGATCACCTTTCTAATAGACGTGTTAGAGCTGTTGGAGAACTTCTATATAATGAACTTAAGCGTGGATTTTTACGAATGCAGAAGATAGCTCTGGAAAAGATGAATACTAATGAAGCAGAACAGATAGATCCAGCTGAACTTATAGGTTCAAGACCCATTACATCAGTGCTAAATGAATTCTTTGGAACATCGCAGTTATCTCAATTTATGGATCAAACCAATCCTTTAACTGAGTTAACTCATAAAAGAAGAATAAATGCTCTTGGTAAAGGTGGTTTATCAAGAGATAGAGCAGGATCAAAAGTTAGAGATGTACATACTTCTCATTATGGACGATTGTGTCCTATAGAAACGCCAGAAGGACAGAATATTGGTTTGATACTATCTCTAACAACATTTAGCAAACCAAATGAATTTGGTTACCTTGAGACTCCATATCTTAAAGTTGAAAATGGTTGCATAACTGATAAAGTTGAATTTTTAACTGCTATTGAAGAAGAGCGATATTATATTGCTCAGTCTATTGAGCCAAGAGAAAAGAACGGTGAATTGAAAAATGAGTTTATTGATGCACGTCATAACGGAGAGTATATAAGTGTTCACAAGACTAAAATAGATTATATAGATCTTTCTCCCAGGCAACTTGTTTCAATATCAACAGCTCTGATTCCATTTCTTGAACATAATGATGCAAATAGGGCACTTATGGGATCTAATATGCAGAGACAGGCAATACCTCTTCTCTTTCCTCAATCTCCCTATGTAGGCACAGGCATTGAACAACGTGTTGCCCAGGATTCAGGTATTATTCTTTTTGCAAAAAGAGCTGGAAAGGTTATTTCAATATCAAATTCTGAAATTATCATAGAACCTGAAGGAAAAAAATCTGCTAATGACCTTGATAAATATAAATTGATAAAATATTTAAGGACAAACCAGGATACAGTTTATAATCAACGACCAATTGTAAAACCTGGAGAAAAAGTTAAACATGGCCAACCTTTGACAGATGGCCCAGCTGCTGCTGATGGTGAACTTGCTCTGGGTGTAAATCTTAAAGTCGCCTTTATCCCATGGTATGGCTATAATTTTGAGGATGCTATAGTTTTATCTGAAAAAGTCGTAAAAGAAGATCTTCTAACCTCTATTCATATTAAAGAATTCCAGATAGATGTCAGGGATACTAAGCTTGGTTCTGAAAAGATAACACGAGATATCCCAAATGCTAACGATAGAGATCAAAAGGATCTTGATGATTCTGGTATCATAAGAACAGGAGCTTTTGTTACTTCAAATAGTATACTTGTCGGAAAGGTTACACCAAAAGGTCATGAAGAACTTTTTCCAGAATACAAGTTATTCAAATCGATATTTGGTGAAAAGGCTTCTGAAGTTCGAGATACATCTTTAAGAGTACCTCACGGAGTTGAGGGATACATACTTGATGTTGTAAGATTAACAAAACAGGATATTGATGACCTGGAAAATGGAGTGGAAGAAGTTGTAAAAGTTTATGTTGCAACAAAAAGAAAGATACAGGTTGGTGATAAATTATCTGGAAGGCATGGAAATAAGGGAGTTATATCAATAGTTCTTCCAGAGGAAGACATGCCATTTTTACCTGATGGTACACCTGTTGATATAGTACTTAACCCGCTGGGAGTCCCAAGTAGGATGAATCTGGGTCAAATATTTGAAACAGCTCTTGGATGGGCATGTGAAACAGCAAATAAGAAAGTAGCTGTCCCTGTGTTTGAGTCACCTGATTTTGAAGAGATCCAGGAATTATTAAAGGATTATGGACTTCCCGTAACTTCAAAAACACCATTGTACGATGGAAAAACGGGAGATAAATTTATTAATGATGTTCTTGTTGGTAATATTTATATATTGAAACTAAATCATATGGTTGAAGATAAAGTACATGCAAGATCTACTGGAAACTATTCGCTTGTTACCCAGCAACCATTAGGTGGTAAAGCTCAGTTTGGTGGACAAAGGTTGGGAGAGATGGAGGTTTGGGCTCTAGAAGCTTATGGTGCTTCTGCAACTTTACATGAGTTTTTAACTCAAAAGTCTGACGATAGAACGGGTAGAAATAATATGTATCATGCTATTGTAAAAGAAGAACCTATCCCACCTGCTGGAATACCGGAAGCATTTAATGTACTTGTTCAGGAGTTAAGAGGTATGTGCCTTGATGTCAAGCTATATGATGAAAATGGTAAAGAGATACCTCTATCTGAAAAAGAGAAAGAAAAAAATATTTATAAATCAAAACAGATATATTAGTACTTTTAATTTAACTTCAACCATATAATTAGTAAAAGAAAAATTGAAAATTATTTTAATAACACAAGATAATTATAATTCAATTTCAAAAAAGAGGCTTTATGAGTATTTTTGATAATGTTAAATCTATTTCCAAGATGCAGATAAAACTTGCATCACCAGAAAATATAGTTCAAAATTCTTACGGTGAGGTTAAGAAACCGGAAACTATTAACTATAGGACTTTAAAACCAGAACGAGATGGTCTTTTTTGTGAGAAAATTTTCGGGACAACCCGGGATTACGAGTGTTCATGTGGAAAATTCAAAACAAGAAAGTATGAGGGGGTCGTTTGTGATAGATGTAATGTTCAGGTTACAGATTCAAAGGTAAGAAGATATAGATGTGGACACATAAGTCTGGCTGCTCCAGTTGCCCATATATGGTACTATAAGACTTCACCTTCAAAAATAGCATTAGCTCTTGATGTTAAGAATAAAGATCTTGATTCTGTCCTTTTTCATGAAAAATATATCGTTATAGATCCTGGTGATACTGATTTAAAAGAAAAAGAAATTTTAACTGAAAAGGAATATGAAGAAGCACTTGAAAAGTATGGTTCATCTTTTAAAGCACAGATGGGAGCAGAAGCCGTAAAAGAGCTTTTAGCAGAGATTGATATAGATTATGAAGTTCAGAATCTTAGAAGAGCGATGATAGAAAAAGATAAAAAGGCTGATAAAAAAGTTTTGAATAGATTGGAACTACTTGAAGATTTTAAAAAATCTGGAAATAAACCTGAATGGATGATACTTGAGGTTGTTCCTGTTATTCCCCCGGATCTTAGACCAATGGTTCAGCTTGATGGTGGAAGATTCGCCACTTCGGATCTAAATGATCTTTATAGAAGGATGATTCACAGAAACAATAGACTAAAAAAACTTTTAAAGATGAAAGCTCCTGAAATAATAGTCAAAAATGAAAAAAGACTTTTACAGGATGCAGTGGACTGTTTATTTGATAATTCAAGAAGGAAGAGAGCTGTAAAAGGACCTTCAAATAGACCCTTGAAGTCTATATCCGAGATTTTAAAAGGTAAACAAGGTCGTTTTAGACAAAATTTACTCGGTAAAAGGGTTGATTACTCTGGAAGATCTGTAATAGTTGTTGGACCAAATCTTAAAATATATCAGGCTGGCCTGCCGAGAAAAGTTGCTCTCGAGCTTTTTAAACCATTTGTTATTGCCAAATTAAAATCTGAATATAATTATTCGATAAAAAAAGCAAAAGATGCTATAGAGCACGGAGAAAAGGAAGTCTGGGATGTTCTTGAAATAATCGTTGATAAACATCCAGTCCTATTAAATAGAGCTCCAACATTACATAGACTTGGTTTTCAAGCTTTTGAACCTAAACTTATTGAAGGATCAGCTATTCAATTACCCCCTTTAGTTTGCCATGCTTATAATGCAGATTTTGATGGCGATCAGATGGCTATACATATACCTCTTTCTATAGAGGCACAAATCGAATGCTGGATACTTATGCTTTCAGCCAAAAACTTGCTTGATCCTGCCAATGGAACACCTATAGCATGGCCTACAAAAGATATGGTTCTCGGGATGTTTTATCTTACAAAGGAAGATCCTAGATTGACCAAAAAAAAGTTAAAGTATTTTTACAATCTTGATGAAATAGAGTATGCTCTTGAATATGATGATATTAAAATTAACGAACAGATTCTCTACTCCTTTAGAGGTGATTGGATTAAAACAAGTGCCGGCAAAGTTATTTTTAATTCAATTTTACCTGAATCTGTTCAGTATGTTAATGAACCAATGTCAGAGAAAAAGTTAAAAAATTTAATTTCGAAGATAATTGTTATTGAAGGCATTTATCTTGCTGGAGATACACTTGATAAGATAAAAGAGCTAGGTTTCAAATATGCTACAAGATTTGGCGCTACAATTGCAGTTTCAGATATTATAATACCTGAAGAAAAGCACAAGATTATTTCCAAAACCGAAGAAAAGGTTAAAGAGTTTTATGATGCAAAACTAAAAGGCACAATTACTGAAGAAGAAAGATACAATGAAGTAATAAAATTATGGGAAAAAGCTAAGAATAAGATTCAACAAAAACTTAAAGTTACCATGGAAGAGCTTGATTCAGGTATGAATCCTTTAAATATGATTGTTGAATCAGGTGCAAGAGGTTCAATTACTCAGATAGTTCAGCTTGCCGGGATGAGAGGAAATATGTCAACTCCTTCGGGGAAAATAATTGATATTCCTATTAAATCTAATTTTAAAGAAGGTCTATCAGTATTTGAATATTTTATTAGTACACATGGAGCCAGAAAAGGTTTAACCGATACTGCATTGAAAACGGCTGATGCGGGTTACTTGACTAGAAAACTGGTTGATATAGCTCAAGATGTTGTAATAACTGAAAATGATTGTGGAACTATAAATGGTACATTTATTGAAGCTATTAAAGAAGGAGATGAGGTAAAAGTTCCTATTTCAACAAGAATAAAAGGGAGATTCAGTCAGGACAAGATATATCATCCTATCACAAATGAGCTAATTCTTGATGTTAATGAATATATAACTGAAGAAAAGGCAAATCTTATTGAAAGACTTGGTGTTAAAAAAATAAAAATTCGTTCAGTTCTTACCTGTGAATCACGATATGGTGTATGCCAAAAATGTTATGGAGAAAATCTTGCCACTGGCAATATTGTTGATATTGGAGAAGCTGTTGGTATTATTGCAGCTCAATCTATTGGTCAACCAGGAACTCAACTTACAATGAGAACATTTCATATTGGAGGTATTGCATCTTCTGCAGCTGCTGAAGAAGCTGAGAGAATATTTAGTAATCCAGTATATATTGAGAAAATTATTGGAACAGTTTATAGAAAAGAGAACTCTAAAGAATCAGTATTCTTAAGAGATGGACAGGTTCTTATACGAGAGATATATAGAGATCTGACAAATCTTTGTGCTTCTAAAGTTGAAGTGGAAGATGGTTCAAAAGTCATACTCGATACCATTCTGGGCTATGATGAAAACAATAAGGCTGTGAAATCCAATCATATTGGTGTGGTCAAAAAGATAGATAAACATCTCTATCTTCTTGGAGATGAAGTATCTATAGATGCTAAAACTGGAAGTATCCTCTATGCATTAGAAAATGAAATATTCCCAGCAGAAACGGTTTTACTTGAATCTGACATGCACAATGATATAACTCTTGCTGAAGAGAAAGGTATCATTAAGTTTGAAAATGTTCTTATAAATGTTAATGCTAAACAAGTAGAGGGTGGTCATTTAAAAATAGCGCAACTTATTAATGATAAAAAGCAACCAAAATTGCTTATCTGTGATGAAAAAACACCTGATATTGCTCTTGCATCTTACCATTTGCAATCAAAAGCGATAGTTACTGTAAAGGAAAATGATAAGGTTTCAATAGGGGATATAATTATTAAGTTACCAAAAGAGAAGACTACTCAAGAAGATATTGTATCAGGTCTTCCAAAAGTTACTTCACTTTTCGAAGCAAGAAAACCAAAGAAAAAAGCGATACTTGCACAGGTTGATGGAATCGTTAAATATGGAGAAGCCAAGAGATCAAAAAAAGTTCTTCTTATTGAAGATGATTTTGGTAAGATTTACGAACATCTTGTTCCAAACTTTATGAATATTAAAGTAAGGGAAGGAGATAGGGTGAGAGCTGGAACTCCTTTGACTGATGGTGATCCAGATCCATATGATGTCCTTGCAATAAATGGTATATTTGAATTTTCAGCCTATCTTTTGAATGAAATACAGAAAGTTTACAGGGATCAGGGTGTAAATATAAATGATAAGCATATTGCAATTATAGTCAGGCAAATGACTAAGAAAGTTTGCATTGAAGAAGTCGGTGATACAAATTTTGTTCTTAAACAGGTTGTGGACCGAGAGGAGTTTTTTGAGGCAAACGAAAAAATAATAAAGGAAGGTGGAGTCCCGGCTAAAGCATCACCAGCATTGCAGGGTATTAAAAAAGCTGCACTTGGCAGATCATTTCTTTCTTCTGCTTCATTCCAGGAAACTACAAAAGTGCTTACCAATGCTGCAATAAAAGGAGAAGTGGATTATTTAAGGGGATTAAAAGAAAATGTTATTATTGGCCAAAAAATTCCTGCTGGTACTGGTATGAAAAATTACCAGAACATAAAGATATATGAAAAAGAAATCGGAGATATAAAATTTTCGATTGAAGATATTTTTGTTAATAATGATAAAGGTGATTTTATTAACGAATCAACCAGATTAAGTTAATGTTTTAAAAACTTGACAATATAAGATAATTTGCTATTAATAAATTCCGACGCAAAGGAGTATCGAAAAATGCCTACCATAAATCAGCTTATCAAAAATGGAAGAGAGAAAGTCATATATAAGTCAAAGTCAGTTGCTTTGACAGGATGCCCTCAAAGAAAAGGGGTATGCACAAGAGTCTTTACAATGACTCCTAAGAAACCTAATTCAGCGCTTAGAAAAGTCGCTCGTGTTAGACTTACAAATGGATATGAAGTAACAGCATATATACCAGGGGAAGGTCATAATTTGCAGGAGCATTCTGTTGTATTAATAAGAGGTGGAAGGGTTAAAGACTTGCCTGGAGTAAGATATCATATCATAAGAGGAGCACTTGATACACTTGGAGTTGAAAATAGAAAGACTTCCCGTTCAAAGTATGGTGCTAAAAATTCTAAAAAATCTTAATTGGTTTTTAAGGAGCATATAAATGAGCAGAAAAAAAAAGAGAATAGAAAGAGAATTAAAACTTGACTTTAAATATAAAAATCAATATCTTACAAAGATGATTAATTATCTTATGTGGGATGGGAAAAAATCTGTTGCTCAGGATGTCATATACAATGCTATGGATTTGATCAAAGAAAAAACAAATGAAGACCCGCTGGATGTTTTAGTGAAAGCAGTAGACAATGTTAAACCTCTTGTTGAGGTTAGATCCAGAAGGATAGGCGGTTCTACTTACCAGATACCTGTTGAAGTTCCTTCATATAGACAGTTTTATCTAGCATGTCATTGGATAATTAATTATGCTAGAGCTAGAGGTGGAAAGAGCATGGCTGAAAAACTTGCCAATGAAGTTTTAGATGCATATAGAAATCAAGGCTCTTCTATCAAGAAAAAAGAAGACACTCATAAGATGGCGGAGGCAAATAGGGCTTTTGCTCATCTCAGATGGTAGCATAAAGAATCTTATTATGTTTATCACAATGGCTTAAATCTAGTTGTATAAGAATAGATATTTATCCTGCGTGTTTTAAGGATTTACAACTGACTGAGTTAGAATTCAAGTTGTTTTATCTTCTTTTTCACGCATCCTCATATTTAAACTTTTCGCTAAAGAGGCAAGTAGATTTAGCTTGTTGTAGTTATTGAATAAGTCCTTGATCTGTATTTCTTGACTATAAGTGAAGATCTTATCATGAGGCTTTGGCTTCTGATTGTTGTACATAGCGAAAAGTAATTTATTTTATCAAATCATTTTACCTTCTCCTGTTTTATAGCTTTATATTAAAGCCATAAGCGGTAATAATGTTAAGATAAATTCAGATTAATGCGATCGCATGATTTTGGAGTAATTATTACCCAAAATAAATAAGTGGAGAATCAGTAATATGGATTTTAGGGAATATATAGAATATATATAATAGTTAACGAATATTTTAAATAAATATTTAAAATCTATCTAAAAATAGATTTAAAAAAATTAAATTTTATGTAAAAGGACAAGATAAATTTATGACTAAGAATGTTCCACTAAGTAATTATAGAAATATTGGTATAATGGCACATATAGATGCCGGGAAGACTACTACAACTGAAAGGATACTATATTATACTGGTAAAACATATAAAATAGGAGAGGTCCATGACGGTGCAGCAGAGATGGATTGGATGATTCAAGAAAAGGAAAGAGGTATCACAATAACATCTGCTGCCACAACTACTTTTTGGTTAGATCATAGGATCAATATAATTGATACTCCAGGGCATGTGGATTTTACTGCTGAAGTTGAAAGATCTTTAAGAGTTCTTGATGGAGCTGTGGCAGGTTTTTGTGCTGTTGGAGGAGTAGAACCACAGAGTGAAACGGTCTGGAGACAGGCAAATAAATATAATGTCCCCAGGTTAATCTATGTTAATAAAATGGATAGAGTTGGAGCAGATTTTTTTAATGTTAGAGATCAGGTTATTGATAAATTAGGCGCAGAACCAGTTGTAATACAACTTCCTTTAGGAAAAGAATCTTCCTTTAATGGTGTGATAGACCTTATAAAAATGAAAGCAATAGTATGGGAATCTCATGAAAGTAACGCTAAATATATCGAAAAAGAGATACCTGATGAATATATAGAAATAGCCCATGAATACAGAGAACTGATGCTTGAAAAGGTATGTGAACAGGATAATGAAGTTTTAGAAAAATATTTGAATGGCGAAAACTTGAGTGAAGAAGATATAAGAAGATGCATTCGTAAAGGAACTATTTCTAGTTCTTTTTTCCCGATGATTTGTGGATCATCATTTAAAAACACTGGTGTTCAAACCATGCTTGATGCTATAGTCTATTATCTTCCTTCACCTATTGATATAAAATCAGTTGAAGGTTTGCATCCTAAAACAAGAAGCAAATTGCTACGAAAGCCAGCTGAAGATGAACCATTTTCAGCTCTAGCTTTCAAGATAATGAGTGATCCATATATAGGCAAATTGACATTCTTACGAATTTATTCAGGAGTTTTAAAGCAAGGGCAGGAAATCTATAATTCTACGAAAGAAAAAAATGAAAGGGTTGGAAGAATAGTTTTAATGCATGCAAATAAAAGAGAAGAAATAGAAAGTGCATCAGCTGGTGATATAATAGGAATTATTGGTTTTAAAAATACTCAAACTGGAGATACCCTTTGTATACACAATAATCCTATATTGCTTGAATCAATGGATTTTCCCGATCCAGTTATTTCAGTTGCTATTGAGCCTAAGACAAAAGCGGATTATGATAGATTAAGTGATTCATTAAATAAATTAGCTGAGGAAGATCCTACATTTAAAATATCTGTAAACGAGGAAACCGGTCAAACTATAATAAAAGGAATGGGAGAACTTCATTTAGAAATAATTGTTGACAGAATAAAAAGAGAGTATAAAGTTGAAGCGAACATAGGTGCTCCCCAGGTTGCCTACCGTGAAACCATTAGAAAAAAAGTCAAAATGGAAGGAAAATATATTAAGCAATCTGGTGGTAAGGGCCAATATGGTCATGTTGTGATTGAAGTTGACCCTCTTGAAAGGGGTAGTGGTTTTGAGTTTGTTGATAAAATAGTTTCCGGAAGGATTCCACGAGAGTATATTCCTTCTGTAAAAAAAGGGATAGAAGGAGCTCTTGAAAATGGTGTTTTAGCAGGATATCCAGTTTCGGATGTTAAAGTAACTCTACTTGATGGTTCATATCATGAGGTTGATTCCTCGGATCTTGCCTTTCAGATTGCAGGCTCTATGGCTTTCAAGAATGCTTGCAAGCAGGCAGATCCTGTTCTACTTGAACCAATTATGGCGCTTGAGGTAATAGTACCAGAAGATTACCTTGGCGAAGTCATGGGTGACATCAGCTCTCGCCGTGGTAAGATCCACGGGATGATTGATTCTTCCATGGGCAAAATTATTAAAGCCGAAGTGCCATTAAGTTCAATGTTTGGGTACGCAACTGTACTCAGGTCTAAAACTCAAGGGAGAGGAACCTATACAATGCAGTTATCACATTACAATGAGGTTCCAGAAACCATTGCAAAAGAAATTTTAAAATAATTATTTTGCAAATAATTTAAATCTTTTTTTTTATTTTTTATAAAAATATTGTTTTTTTTAATAAAAGTGTTATTAGTTTTTGTCAGTTAGCATTGTTGTATTTGGCACATTGTTTGATAAAACTGATAGAATTACCAGCTATATATTATGGCTGAATTAAAAGAACCTGTTTAGTTAAAAAAATATTTATTATCAATTATGGTTAAAGCTTAGGAGGATTTAAAATGGCAAAAGAAAAGTACAATCGAACGAAACCTCACATGAATGTTGGTACAATAGGCCATGTTGATCATGGTAAAACTACTCTAACATCAGCAATTACAAGATACTGTGCTGCACTTGGTAGAGCAGTTGCAAAAAAATATGATGAAATCGATAATGCACCTGAAGAAAAGGCTCGTGGTATCACCATCAATACACAACATGTTGAGTATGAGAGCGATAAAAGACACTATGCACATATCGACTGCCCAGGGCACGCTGACTATATTAAAAACATGATAACAGGTGCTGCACAGATGGATGGAGCTATTTTGCTGGTTTCAGCAAATGATGGTCCAGAAGCTCAGACAAGAGAACATATACTTCTTGCAAGACAGGTAAATGTTCCTTCAATAATTGTTTTTCTCAACAAGATTGATATGGTTTCTGATCCAGAACTTATAGATCTGGCCGAGGAAGAAACACGAGAACTTCTCACCAAATACAATTTTCCTGGCAAAGAGATACCAGTTATTAGAGGTTCTGCTCTTAAAGCAATGCAATATGAAGGCAATGATGTGAATGCAGAAGAGTGGAAACCAATCGCTACACTTTTAAAAACCATGGATGATTATTTCCCTGATCCTGTGAGAGAGCTTGATAAGCCTTTTTTAATGCCTATTGAAGATATATTCTCAATAAAAGGTAGAGGAACAGTAGTAAATGGTAGAATCGAAAGAGGTAAAATAAAGGTTAACGAAAAGGTTGAACTTGTTGGTTTTGGTGAAACAAAAGAAACAGTTATTACAGGTGTTGAAATGTTCAGAAAAGAGCTCGACGAAGGTATCGCTGGAGACAATGTTGGACTTCTTTTAAGAGGTATTGAGAAAGATGAAGTTGAAAGAGGTATGGTAGTTGCAGCTCCTAAGTCTATTACACCACATAAGAAATTTGTTGCTCAAGTATATATTCTTTCTAAAGATGAGGGTGGAAGGCATTCACAGTTTGCTAAAGGTTATAGACCTCAATTCTATATCAGAACAACTGATGTTACCGGAACTATTGCTCGTATTCAGAATGTTCAGACAAATGATGAGGAAGAAGTTGCTCAACCAGGGCAGAACGTGTTGATGACTGTTGAACTTATCTATACAGTTGCCATGGAAAAAGGCTCTAGATTTGCAATTAGAGAAGGTGGTAGAACAATTGGTGCTGGAGTTGTGGCTGAAATTATTGAATAATAAATTTGAGTGGGTTGATTTTTTAATTCTTCCCACTCAAAATTTTTTTGATCTGGAGGAATTTTGTGAAAAATTCGAAAATACGAATCAAATTACAGGCTTACGATCATGTTGTTCTTGATAAATCAGCAGCAGAGATTGTTAAAACCTTGAAAAAAGCTAAAGCTGTGGTTAGAGGACCTATACCTCTTCCTACTAAGATTAGAAGATATACAGTTCTTCGGTCTCCATTTGTTCATGTAGAAAGCAGAGAACAATTTGAGATTCGAACTCATAAGAGAATGATTGATATAATCGATCCCTCAGAGGAAGCAAAAGCTGCACTTATGGGTTTAGAATTACCACAGGGTGTTTATGCTGAAGTTAAACAGCTTTAAAGCTTAAATTAGTATTTATAAATGTATTAAAATATATCTAAATTACAATTTGAAAGAGGTTAAATATGATGGGCTTGATTGGAAGAAAATTGGGTATGACCCAGATATTTGATGACACTGGCAAGCAAATACCAGTAACTGCTATTAAAGTAGGCCCATGTACTGTTTTAGAGATTAAAAATAAAGATACCCATGGGTATAATGCGATAAAAATTGGTTTTGAAAATCTTAAAGAAAAGAACTTTAATTCTCCTTTACATGGTTATTTTGATTCATTAAATAGTAACCTTAAATCATCTAATTCCACTTTAACAATTACTCCAAAGGCAATTATTCGAGAATTTAGAGTTGATGAAAATGAGATAGATGCAGAAGTTGGGCAAGATCTTACTGTATCGTATTTTGATAATATTAAATTTGTTGATGTAGTTGGTAAAACAAAAGGCCGTGGTTTTAGCGGTATGGTTAAGAAATTCAACGCAAAAAGAGGTAGAATGACTCATGGCTCAAAATTTCATAGAGGTATGGGTGGTACTGCCATGAGAGAAGAGCCAGGTAGAGTATATCCTTTTAAAAAAATGCCTGGTCATCTTGGAAATGAAAAAATTACAGTTCAAAATCTTGAAATTGTTAAAATTTTAAAAGATGAAAATGTTATCCTTGTAAAAGGTGCAATTCCTGGTGGAAAAAATAATTTGGTTCTGGTTAAAAAAGCAGTAAAAAGATCATAGAAAGAGTTTATAGAGAGTAAAGGTATATTTAATTATGCTTTTACATTAGAATAGCAGAAAGGAAAAGGCTATGCAGGTCACGATTTATAATTTACAGAATAATCCTAAAGAACAGGTAGAGGTCTCTGACCTTATGTTCAATGCGAAAGTTAATAATTATCTTATATGGCTTGCTGTTACAACAGAACTTGCAAATGCTCATGTCGGAACAGCTGATACCAAAACGAAAGCAGAGGTAGAAGGATCTGGAACCAAGCCATGGAGACAAAAAGGTACTGGTAGAGCAAGAGTTGGAACAAAAAGGAATCCAGTCTGGAGAAAAGGTGGAGTCGCTTTTGGTCCTCATCCGAGATCTTTTGCAAAGCATATAAATAAAAAGATGAAAAGATTAGCTTATATTTCATTATTTTCATTGAAAATGAAGAAAGACCAGATTAAGATAATTGAAGATATTCAACTTGATGAAGCTAAGACCCGAAAGTTGTCTGAGATAATAAAACCGTTAAATTTGCCTTCTAATTCGTTGTTGATATATGGTGACAAGAAGTTTAAAGATGATGGCAATGGTAACCAGATACTTACCATTTCTGATAATGATAGAAATATTAAAAATGCGGCTTTGAACCTTAATGATTTAACAGCATTTCACTGGAACAACCTGGCAGCGAAAGATATCTTTTATGCAAAGCAGGTTATTATAACAGCTAGTGCTTTACATTATCTTGAGGAAAAGTATCTCCCGCTGGTTATGCCAAAGATCCAAACAGTATCATAGTTTAAATATATAGATGTTAGTAAAGCAAAATAAGATTTCTATTTTAGCTCTATTTTATAATTAATATTAATTTGATAGGATTAAATAGGAGCTTATAAAACTTGATGAGGTGAATATAAATGAAACTTGATCTTAATGATATTATTTTAAAACCAGCTTTTAATGAAAAAGCTAATTTTTTGCAGCAGCAAAACAAATATACCTTTTATATAAATCAGAAGGCTAACAAAAAGGTTGTAGCTGAGGCTATTAAGAAGCTTTTTAATGTTACAGTTGTTGATGTAAATATTGTAAATTTACCCAGAAAAACCAAGCAGAGAGATAGATTTCATCCAGGTTTTACAAATTATAGAAAGAAAGCAATTGTTACAATTGCAAAAGATCAAAAAATAAAAGAATTGATTGTTGAATAAAGAGGCTAGTTATGGGATTGAAAACATATAGACCAATTACTCCAAGTCAAAGATTTAAAACATCTGCTGATTTTTCAGAAATTACTGTTGATAAACCCTATAAGAAGTTGACAGTTTATATTCCGCAGAGAGCTGGCAGGAACAACCTGGGTCGTCTTACTATGAGACGAAGAGGAGCTGGTCACAAGAAGTGCTACAGGGTTGTCTCCTTTAAAAGAGATTTATTTAATCTTAATGCTAAAGTGGAAAGTATTGAATATGACCCAAATAGATCGGCAAGACTTGCACTGATTTGTTATGAAAATGGGATTAGAAGATACATCCTGGCTCCTGATGGTTTGAAGGTTGGAGATAAGATAACTGAAGGCGAAAATGTTCCAGTTAAAGTTGGCAATGCCTTGCCTTTAAATAAAATTCCAGTTGGGACAATGATACATAACGTTGAAATGCATCCAGGTAAGGGTGGTCAGCTTGCAAGATCTGCAGGTACTTTCTGCCAACTTTCAGG
>JAAYUW010000172.1 GCA_012517545.1 Exilispira sp. | reverse complement strand
TGCTTTGCATTATTAATATTTCTAAAATATTTAAACACTTATTCTATTTAAAATAGGACTATCCATTTATATTTTCTCTTTTTTTTAACTTTTGGGCTATTAAGGTATTTTAAAAGCTTTTAAAGTACTCATTCATATATATTAGTTAGTAATTTGTTACCCTGGTGGACATTGTCCTAATCTATCATATATAATAATGTATATCACTATTTCTAAATAAATGACTATTTGCCATCTTTATTATGGTTTAATATTTGTTTTAGCTGAATTCTTATCCAATAACCCATTTTGATGCCAGATTATAATGAAAGATTATGAGACAAAATCAACAAAAATGAAAAACATTTTATTGTTGATAAGAAGTATTAAACATGTATACTCAGAGTACTAAATAAACTATGCTATATGGTTATTAATCCGTGCAAATTAATAAACTTAAAATTGACAAATATCTCTTCCAGTAAATTTGTGCTTCCTGCTTTTCGTTTTTTTTTAGTCAAGCAAAAAAAGAAAAAAGTAAAAAATATATAAATATATATGCCTGTCATTGTTTTCAGAATTTATACATTTTTTCAATAGGCATGCATTTACTAGATGAAAAAAGGTATAAAATTAAACTTTACATCTAAATTATTTAAAAGGTGCACTTTAAGGGTAATTACATAAAAAATTTGTTAAAATTTATAGTATTAAATTTAATAAAGTATCCCTTTACGAGTGGATTGTCAATAACAAATTGTGTAATCTTAGTTAGCATGAAAAACTTTTTCCGATAGATTAATACTACAAATTTATTTTAAAGTCAAATTTTCAATTTATTTCATCACTGCAGTCGAGATTGAATTTGTATTTTCCATTTCTGGCTGTTTCTCCTTGAGAGCAAGAAGAAAACTTTTAAATAATCTATTAACTTCACATCATTTTTTAGGTTTTATTCAAAGATGTTAATTTTTGCAAGGATGCCGGGTACTCAACTTTTAAGATACTGTTTAGTTTTTAACTAAAAGGAGATTTATGAGCAAAGATAAAGATGTAAATCTTAAATCCTCTTTCCTCTTGTTTCTAACAGCGGCCATATGGGGTTTTGCGTTTGTCGCTCAACGCATAGGAATGAACTACATAAAGCCATTTACATTTAATGCGATCCGTTTTCTTCTTGGATCAATGGCTTTACTGCCAATTATCGTTATAATGCTTAATAAAAAAAATAACGTAAAAGAAATAAAAAAACATAACGGTTCTTCAGAATCAAGTTTTCGGGAGAATGATCTGCCTTTAAATGACACTGAAGACGACAGTATATATAAGAAAAATAAAAAGATAATGCTGGATAAAGGCTTTATTAAAGCAATACTTGTCTGTGGGTCTGTCCTTTTTATAGCTGCGAACTTGCAGCAGATAGGTGTTGTATATACCAGTGCGACAAATGCTGGCTTTATAACGGGGCTTTATGTCGTTATAGTTCCTTTTCTCTCCTTGCTTATAGGTCAGAAGGTGAATTTTATCTCAGTTTTAGCAACTCTTATGGCTGGTACCGGTTTGTACTTTTTAAGTATTCAGGGTAAAATCAGAATCAATGTTGGGGACATCTATGTTTTTATAAGTTCATTTTTTTGGGCTGTTCATATCCTTCTAATAGGTAAATATTCCAGGAAGGTTCATCCTCTTTTACTTTCAATTGGACAATTTTTCATATGTGGATTTTTAAGTCTTATATTTAGCTTTATTTTTGAATTAAGAGATGGTTTCCCTTTTCATGCCATTACTCAGGCTATTTATCCTTTGCTTTATGGTGGATTGCTGTCAATAGGTGTTGCTTACACCTTACAGGCTTTTGCACAACAAAATGCACATCCCGTATTAGCATCTATTATAATGAGCCTTGAATCTGTTTTTGCATTTATAGGCGGTGTGATTATTTTAAATGAACCTGTAACAAAGCAAAACATAATTGGTGCTATCTTGATGCTTCTTGCCATGATTCTGGCACAATTGAAGAGTAAGGATGAAAAAAACAGAGCCTAAAATAAAAAGCACCAAATCGAAAATTTTGGGAAGATGATTTTCAATTAAACAATTTAAAAAAGTATATTTAGTTCGAAGAATAAAAAAATTAAATTTGCTTAAAATATATTAAAAAAAAATTGTGTCTTAAATTAATAAAAAAAAATGTAAAAAAATTAAAAAAATTGGTAAAAATGCTAAAATCGTTGTTATTTGCTTGTATAATTTTAAAATAATTTTATAATTTTAGTAGCCATTTATTAAATAAATCCAGGAGGATGGATTATGAAACTTAGAAAAGCTCTACTTATTTTTGCGCTTATTCTTATTGTTTTTAGTATGGTTTTTACAGGTTGCCAGAAGAAAGAACAGACGCAGGTTGGTATAGTTCTACCAACGAAAGATGAACCCAGATGGATTCAGGATCAACAGAGATTCCTGGATGCACTTAAAAGTGCTGGTTTCTCGGCAAAAGTTCTTTTTAGTCAGGGTGATTCTGCAAAGGAAAAGGCAAATGTCGAAGCCTTAGTAGCAGAAGGGATTAAAGTTTTGATCATATGCCCACAGGATGGAACTGCTGCTGCCTCTGCTGCTGAACTAGCACATAAGGCTGGAGTAAAGGTTATTTCCTATGATAGACTTATAAGAGACACCGATGCTGTTGATTATTATGTTACGTTTGACAGCTTTCAGGTTGGTGCTGCATGGGGAGAGTACCTTGTTTCTCAAGTTCCAGCTGGAACTAAGGGGAATAATCTCTATTTGTATGCTGGTGCTGCCAGTGATAACAACTCCTTTTTATTTTTTGAAGGAGCATGGAGTGTTTTACAACCAAAAATAGCTGATGGAACATTCGTAGTCAGAAACTCTGATAAGGCTATTGCCTTGAAAGATAAGGCAAATCTTACAAGAGATGAGATGGCTCAAATTATCGGTCAGGTTACTACAAACTGGAATTTTAACGATGCAAAAAGTAAAGCAGAAGCAAATCTTACAGCAGTTGATGCAAAAGCAAAAGGTACAGTTTATATATGTGCTCCAAACGATGGTACAGCTAGAGCTATAGCCGATGCTTTTGCAGCAGATAAAGATGTTAAGAAATACTATATTACAGGACAGGATGCTGAAATTGCTTCAATCCAGTATATTATAGACGGGAAACAATCAATGACAGTTCTTAAAGATGTCAGAATCCTTGTTAAAGATGCTATTGATGCAGCTATAGCCTATCTTAAAGGTTCAGAACCTCCCGTAACAAAGACATATAACAATGGGAAAAAAGATGTTCCTGCTAAACCTACTCCTATAATTATAGTTACTCAAGACAATGTTAAAAAAGAGATTATAGATTCTGGTTATTGGCCAGCAGACAAGTTTACAGGACTCTAATATTTTTTTGCTCTTTGCTAAAATATGTGTTTAGAAATGATAAAAAATTAATATTAATATGAGTGAAATTTAATTTATGAGGTATTTTTCGATTATTATGTGTTCTTAAATATTAAAAGATATTTTCTTATTATACTTTATGTTACTATTAGAAATTGTTCCTGAACCTCATGTTTTGGATTTGTGGCTATTATAACTACTAATAAAAGTGAAGAGCTTTTTTATAGGTGCCAGGTTCTCCTGGCACCTACATTACTAATATCTTAAATCTTAAGGAGATTTGATGGATCAATATATTCTGGAAATGAAAAATATTACAAAAAGATTTCCGGGTGTTGTAGCTCTTGATAATGTGAATTTCTCCATAAAAAAAGGTGAGATTCATTGTCTAGTTGGGGAAAATGGTGCTGGCAAATCCACATTGATGAAAGTTTTAAGTGGAGTTTATCCTCATTCTCAATTTGATGGTTGTATTTTTCTGGATGATAAACAGGTCAGATTTAACTCTATTAACGATAGCGAAGAAGCTGGTATAGGCATAATTTACCAGGAACTGGCTCTTGTTCCTGATATGATGGTCTATGAAAATATTATGCTTGGTCATGAAAAAACCAGGGGTATTGGCATAGATATTCATGAGATGATTAAAATTACTACTTCTTTACTCGATATGGTTCGCTTAAGTATAAAGCCTACTACTAAGATAAAAGAACTTGGTATAGGACAGCAACAATTAGTTGAGATAGCCAAAGCCTTATACAGAAATGCCAGACTTTTAATACTTGATGAACCTACTGCAGCGTTAAATGAGAACGATTGCCAGAATCTTCTTGATATAATTCGAAACTTAAAAACCAAGGGAGTCACTTGCATTCTAATATCACATAAACTTAAAGAAGTTCTTGAAATTGCGGATACAATAACTGTATTGAGGGATGGTAAAACTATCTGCACACTTGATAGACAAAAGGATAATGTTAATGAACAGGTACTTATAAAACACATGGTGGGACGTTCTATAGATAATATTTACCCGCCTAAAAAATCTGTTCCTGAGAAGGATGTTCTTTTCTCAGTTAAAGATTGGGATGTTTTTGATCCTCAAAAGAATAGGAAAATCCTTTACAACATAAATCTTGAAATCAAAAAGGGTGAAATTGTTGGTATGGCTGGACTTATAGGTTCTGGACGAACTGAGTTAGCAAGAAGCTTATTTGGGAATCCTGATAAGTATCATATAAGCGGAGAACTCTATTTTAGAGGGAAACCAGTTCATTTCAACCATCCTGCATCAGCCATTAAGGCTGGTATTGCATATGCTTCAGAGGATAGGAAAAGAATGGGCTTGATCTTGATTCAAAGTGTTAAGAATAATATAGTTCTTGCCAATCAAAAAAAGGTATCAAATGGTTTAGGAGTTGTTATAGATGAAGAAGAGATAATTGCTGCTGATAAATATGTAGAATCTTTATCAATAAAAACTCCCTCGATTATGCAACTTGTCAACTATCTCTCTGGAGGAAATCAACAAAAAGTCGCAATAGCAAAATGGCTATTTGCTTCTCCTTTTTTGCTCATACTTGATGAACCTACTAGAGGTATCGATGTTGGATCAAAGTATGAAATTTACACTATTATGAATGATCTTGTTAGTCAGGGGATGAGCATTCTTATGATTTCATCAGAACTACCAGAAATTATCGGTATGTCAGATAGGATATATGTTATTTCAAATGGCAGATTAACAGGTGAACTTTATAAAAATGAGGCAACACAGGAAAAAATAATTGAGCTTGCAACTTTATATTAGATTTAAACTATTAGAAAGATTGAAGTGTATTTTTAATATTATAAATAAAATTTTAAAAAATATAGAATTATAAAAAAGTCATAAAAAGATGATAAAGTTACTTTATAATATTGTTTTAATCAGGAAGTTTTCTTATTAATTTTTAATCTAGGAGCCGAAAATGTTTCTTAAAGATATTGGAGTGATTGTAAAAAAGAATATTCGAGATTATGCAATGTACATTGCACTGGCTATAATAATGATTATCTTTACTATACTATCAAATGGTAAATTTATCTCTTCGAGAAATATTGCAAATCTTTTAAATCAAACTGGTTACATAGCTGTTCTTGCTACTGGTATGACTCTTGTCATAGTAATTCGCCATATTGACCTCTCAGTAGGCTTTTTATCTGGTTTTTTAGGAGCTGTTGCGGCAGTTCTTCTTACACAGGCAAATTTTCCAGTCTGGCTAGCAATACTTGCAGTTTTGGTTTTAGGAGCTATAGCTGGTATTTTAACAGGCTTACCTGTTGCTGCTCTTGGTATACCAGCTTTTGTGTCTTCATTAGCTGGATGGCTCATTTATAGAGGTGCATTGATGCTTATTACCGCATCTACGGGTACCATTATTATACCAAATGAAACCTTTAATGCAATTGGAACTGGTTATATACCGGACTTACTATCTGGTATTAAACTCTTTCCAAATATACATAAGACAACCTTTCTTATTGGAATACTTACGATTATAATTATGATTTTATCACAAATATCCAATCGAAAGAGAAAACAAAGGTACAACTTTGAAGTTTCCCCAGTTTCTGTTTTTATAGTTCAGATGGTTCTTCTTTCAGGTATAATCCTGTATATTACCTGGATTCTATCTGGTTACAACGGACTTTCCTGGACTTTTGTTGTTATGATGATAGTTGTTCTTATTTACGATTTTATCTCAAGAAAAACTGTTCTTGGAAGACATATTTTTGCTGTTGGAGGTAATCCTGAAGCTGCTGAGTTATCTGGCATAAATGTTAAAAAGATAACTCTATTCGTTTTTGCATCTATGGGTATGCTTGCAGGTCTTTCTGGTATTCTTTTTACAGCCAGACTCAAATCTGCATCACCTCAAGCCGGAACTCTTTTTGAGCTGGATGCAATAGCTGCTTGCTACATAGGGGGTGTTTCAGCAGCTGGGGGTATTGGCTCTATAACAGGATCTCTTATCGGAGCACTTGTATATATGTCTCTTATGAATGGCATGAACCTTTTAGGAACCGATATCTCAATGCAATACGTTATACGAGGTCTTGTACTGGTTGGTGCGGTCATATTTGATGTTGTGTCACGTAAACGTAAGTAAACCAGAAAGCAATATGATTATTTTAAGTTAACTTTAAGCTACTATATTATTCAAATTTTAGCTTTATACTGCAAATTTATTTATTTATATTTCTTTTTTTCCACTAAAAATAGTGAGTAGATTAGCTTTATGCTTTTTTTGCACAGGAAAACCATAGAGGGAATAAAAGCAAAAAACTGAAAACGCTAAGAATAAATACTTATGTTTAAAATCAAAATCTGTTTTTTATAAAATAGTTTCGATTGTTATTCTTTTTCCTATATGTGCGAGGGTGATATTTCTTTATTGTTCAGAGTATAATCCAGGATATTAATGGTACTTATTATATGAAGAGCTTTTTATAAATAAGTTCATATTTGCAGGATAAATGAAAATTATGAGCAAAAGATGAAGTTATCAATATTAATAAAAGATAAATTTAGTTCTATATCAAATTATATTCGACTTACAACAAAGTATATAGGTGGAGTTTGTGGTCTTATTATATATTCTTTTCCAGCCTATATCTTTGAAAAAAAGGACAAGAAGACCATCCAAAAAAACTTTATGTCCCAGGTCTATTTTACTGGAAATTTAGCTCTTCAGCTTGTTTCTTTTGTAGCCCTGGCTCTTGGTGCAGTGACAATTATAGAAGTTTTTACTCAGCTTTCAAAACTTGGGGCTATCGATTTTATAGGACAGATTCTCAATATTGTAATAATTCGAGAACTTGGACCTTTAATAACGGCATTTATAGTCATAAGCAGATCAAGTAGTGCCATAGCAACTGAGATATCTACTATGGTTGTATCCAATCAGATAGATGCTATGGAGATGATAGGTATAGATCCACTTACATTTATAATATTTCCCAGAATCGCCGGTGTTACGATAGCTTTAGTCATTTTAACTATATATTTCAATGCTGTTGGCTTAATTGGTGGATTTCTTGTGAGCTATGTAACCATTGGGATGAGTTTTGATATTTTTTTCAATATGATAATGAATTCTATTACCTTTGCTGATATAGTTTCAAGTATACTCAAAAGTATTTCTTTTGGTCTTTTTATAAGTGCAATTCCCATATATATAGGATTTCAAGCTAAATCATCAACATATATCCCTGTTAGTGCTACAAAAACAGTCATGGATTGCATACTTGTAACTATTTTTCTAGATATTATATTTACAATAGTTATTTATATTTAAGGTTCCCTGACTTGAATATATTTACCTTTTGTTTTCTACAATGAGTTATTTTGTTACGTTTTTATTTGTTATGGAATTTTTAAATATTCAATCATGCCTGCTATATGTTAAATTCTGCCTTTGATTTGAATTATTGAAAGCTTTTGCCGGACTTACGACTTTAGACTTTTAACTGCTGTATTTCTATGGATATTGTTTATGTAAAATCATTAAGTGAGGAAATCTTGTTATTATATGAAATATCAAATCTGACATTTTGTTTTGAAAATGAAAAGTTATTTGAAAATCTAAATGAGAAGATTGAAAATGGTAAGATTTATCTATTGACTTCAAGCGCTGGTGAAGGTAAAACTACTTTTCTTAAAATTCTTGCTGGTCTTTTATTTCCAACTTCTGGAGTCATTTATTATAAAGGAAAGCCTATCTCTTCATTTTCAAAACAAGAGATGCTTGCATACCATAGAGATACTGGTTTTCTCTTTCAAAATGCTGCTCTTATCAACAATATGGACATACTGGAAAATTTATCACTCTATTATAAGTACAATCAAAGTTTACCTCAAGATAGAATTAATGACATAATCATACCCTATGTTGAAAGGTTTAATCTTAAAAGTCTTATATATAATAGACCTGAACAGTTAAGTCACAGTGAACAGATGCTATTTAGCTTGATAAGAGCAATTTCTCATGAGCCTAAAATTATTTTTTTTGATGAGCCTATTGAAACTTTAGATCAACCAACAATAAAAATAGTTATGCAGATTATTTAAGAATTTAAGCAAATGGGTAAAACAATGATAATTACCACTCATCATCCGCATATTTTTTTTAATCTTGCCGATAAGATTTCTATACTTTCAAATAAAAAAATAATTTTTTCTGGAACGCATAATGAAATATTAGGTTGTCAGAATGAAATGGTAAAGAAATTATTGGATGATTGAATAAATGGCTCTCCTGCAAAAAGATAGATTTTGCTAGTTATTTGGTTTCTTTTTTGCAGGTTAGAGCCATTCATTGCGCTCCTGCATGTACCAGTTGGATAGTTTTTTTAATTTATACCTTATTTCAGGAGCGCCATAAATTATATAATTTTAATAATTAAAATCATATCTGCATGGAGAGGTCATTTATGCCTTTTGTGTTTTCAAATAGACAGAAGCTTGCTGCATTCTTTATTATATTCGGCATAATTTTGCTTATTGTCATAAGTGCTTTTATTCTGAAAGGGAATCGCATATTTGAATCAAAGGGACATTACTATGCTTATTTTTTAGATGGAAAAGGTATTAATGAAGGCTCTGTCATAAAATACAAGGGTTTTTCGATAGGTAAAGTCACAAAAATTAAACTACTTGCTGATTATCAAATAAGGGTGGACTTTATAATATATAAAGATTATGTTCATCTTATAAGATATGATACAGTATTAAAGATGTCATCTTCACTTCTTGGCTCATCAGGTCTTATAATTCAATTTTTTGAACATAAACAGTATATGACATTACCCGACCATTCTCAGGTTCTGTCGTCCGATACACCTGCTGGTCAGGATATACTGGCAAAAATATCTGAAGAAATGGCAAAACCAGATGACATAGCTTTGAAAGCTCAAATGGTTTTAGATATGGTGCTGGATATGAAACCCATGATAAACTCTATCCTTGCAAATCTTCGTGATACTACTTACGATATAAAAATATTAACATCTTCACTTAATAATAATGGTTCTTCAGAACTTTCCAAAAAATTGTTCACAACTTTAGATAAGGCAAATGATCTTCTTGATGACTTATACCCGAGTGTAGCAAATCTTAAGGAAGTTAGCCAGGATGCAAAACAGATAACAGGAAAAGTCAAGGCAGACCTGCCTTCAATAATGCAACAGATAGATACAGTCCTTGAAAAGATAGATAAAATTTCTACAAATCTTCAAGATTTACCGGAAGAAATACAGGAAATTCTAATTCTTCTGAAGCAAAACCTTATTCAGCTTAAATATGTTTTAGAAAATATTCCACTTATCCCTAAAACTGGTTCTGGTTCTTCTTCTATAACAACTGGTGGAAGATAGATAATACTTTTATAGCTCTTCGCTTCTTTTTACTTTGTGTAGTCTGACCATAAAAAAACGCTAAGAGCCTATCTATAAAAATGAAAGAAGTAATTGAACCTAACTATCTCGCAGGAAAAATTATTATCAATGGAATCAGGGTATGATATGAAAAAAATAAATAGAAACATATTTGTTTTTGTTTTGATTCTATTTTTGGTTTTCCATCTCGTTAGTTGCTCCAGTGCAAATTCGACTGTTAAGGATGATGTAAAAAAACAGTTAAAATATCTTATGAATCAGGGGTATGATTACTTTAACTCAGGATTACTTGACAAATCCTGTTCAACTTTTGAATCGGCTCTTGCACTTGCTATATCTATAGATGATACTGATAATATTATAATAAATTATCTAAACCTTTGTGATATTTATTTAAAGCTAAATAAGATAGAAAATGCAAAAACTAATCTTGATATGGCTTTAAAGATTTCTCAAAAAGAGAAGAAAGAACAATATCAACCAAGGATATATTACCTGTATGGCAGATATTTTGAGAGTATTATGGATATTGAAAATGCAATTAATTCTTACTTGAAATCCATAAATATCGCAAAAAAAGATGAAGATAAAACATTGGCCTTAAATGCCCTTGGTCTTATTTATTTGAAAGATAAAAATTTTGCAGAGGCTCTTAGTTTATTTAACCAGGCATATAGCATAAACAAAAGTAAAAAAATATACAATCAACTTTCCAATAATGCATATAATCTTGCACTTGTATATATTGAACTTAAAGATTATGAAAAAGCACTAAATTATGTTAAAGAGGCTTTAGAATACGATAAATTGATTGAGAACTCTTTGAATATACTTGAGGACTTTAAACTGCTAGCCAAAATTTATGAATACCTGAACAAAATAGAAGATGCAATATATTATATAAATAAGGCTATAAATCTTGCTTCTATAATAGATAAGAGCCAGGTAGGGGCTCTTTTGCAAGAGCTTGAAAGATTAAAATTAAATTATGCTTTCAAGCAAATCTTTATTAACTATATTATTTAAGGAAGTAATCTTACCTTCAAGAGCTAGAAGGATAGTCTCCGACAGGAACTCAGCCATTTTAAGTCTTGTTTCATAAGTAGCTGAACCAATATGCGGAAGAAGTATAACCCTGTTAAAATCAAGAAGTCTTGGATCTGGATAAGGTTCATTATTATAAACATCAAGGCCAATAGAGAAGAATTTTCCTTTATTTAATAGACTTATTAGCGCTTCTTCATCAATAACACTTGCTCTTGATGTATTTATAAGTATTGCATCATCTTTCATCATGGAAAGTTTCTCACAATCAAGTAAATTTTTGGTTTCAGAAGTTAAAGGAACATGAAGCGAGACAATATCACTTTCTAAGAGAAGATCATAAAGTTTAGTATATCTAAAACCAGAATCATCAAGCAATTGTGAATGATTTCTATTGTGATATAAGATATTACAACCAAGAGAGTGCATCATCTGTGCATATTTACTTCCTATCCTGCCAGCTCCAATAACTCCAACTGTTTTACCGGAAATGTCTTTACCAAGCATGAAGGAAGGGCTTACATCTTCTAAATTCTGAGTCATTACTCGCAATATCGATTCTTTCATCCTTTTAGCGCAGGCAAATGTAAGAAGCAAAGCTGTTTCGGCTGTTGCATTTGTAAGGATATCCGGAGTATTTAATACTATTATTCCGGCGGAAGATGCTGCTTTAATATCGATATTATCATAACCAACTGCATAATTTGCTATAACTCTTGTCTTTTTTAGTTTTGATATATATATGGCATCAAGTTTATGAGTGAACCATGTAACAATTGCGTCTGCGTCATTGTTCTGGCATTCGAATTCTTCTATTCCTGGTAGTTTATTTACGGGATAAAAAGATATATCTGCAAAATCTGAGAGTTTTTTAAAACCTTCTTCAAGGATTTTACCATAAACATTTATTTTATATTCTCGTTTAAACATAGAACCTCATTTAGCTATCGTACTCTTTTGCTTTTTCTTCATTGCGAAGCACTCTTAAGACACCAGCAGCTAATGCTGGAAGTTCTTCTTCTCCTGGAACAACGAAAAAAGGAATATTTTCAACTATTTTACCAAGGTAAGATTTGATGGGATTTATAATGTATGGTTCGTTATGAGCAATTCCACCGGTTATTATAATAGCATCAGCTTCACCGTTTAATGCAGCAAAACCACTTAAGATGCTTTTTGCAACCTGATAGCACATCGCTCTTAAAACCAGTTCAGCCTTTTTATCACCATTTTCAATCATTTTAACAACTTCGCGTACATCATTAGTCCCAAGATGAGCTGTAAGTCCACCTTTGCCGGTGATCATAAGTTTCATCTGCTCATAAGTGTATTTTCCGGAGTAAGATAGTTTTGCAAGCTGTTGGGCAGGGCATGTGCCGGATCTTTCAGGAGAGAAAGGACCTTCTCCGTCAAGAGCGTTATTTACTTCAACAACTTTACCCTTTCTATGGGAACCTATGGATACACCACCACCAAGATGTGCTATTATAAGATTGAGATCTTCATATTTTTTGCCCATATTTTTAGCCACTGAACGAGCAACTGCTTTTTGATTGAGTGCGTGGAAAATAGAAATACGGGAAAACTCAGGATGTCCAGCTATCCTGGCTTCATCCATAAGTTCATCAACAACAACGGGATCAACAATAAAGGCTGGCAGTCTATACTCTTTTGCTATTTTATCTGCAATAAGAGCACCAAGATTTGATGCATGAGACCCATATCTACAGGTCTTAAGATCATCAAGCATCTTTTCATTTACAAGATAAGTTCCACTGGGAATAGGTTTTAATAGACCACCTCTACCGACTATTGCAGAAAATGTAGATATTTGAATGTTTTGAGATTTGAGAAAATCTTCGATAATTTTAGCTCTAAATTCAAATTGTTCTATTATATTTGCAAATGGTTTGAGTTCATCAACTGAATGTCTTAAAGTTTGTGAAATAATCTCCTTCTCATCTTCATAGATACCAACTTTTGTCGAAGTAGAACCAGGATTAATTATTAGAAGTTTAAAAGCCATATTTTCTCCTTAGCTTATTTGATATAAGCAAGTAATTAAATATTCTTACAATATGAGAAAACTTTAAAAACTTTTAAATACTTGTGATCTCTTAACTTATACGATTTAGAATAATTTAGATCTTCCTGCTACAATTTATATCAGAAAAATAAATTTTGCAAACATCTGAAACTATTGAATTTACAAAAATTTCACTAATTTTCTTCAAAACAGTTTCTAGATTTGTTTTATAATCATCTTCAAAGTTTTCATCCGCTAAATCTGTTATGACTCTTAAAATAAGACAGGGAGTTTTGTATTTGTTTGAGCTATATTTTATGGCGTATGATTCCCAATCAACAACATCAGCTTCGAATACTCTTTTCAAAAACTTCTTTTTTTCATTTGAATCAACATTAAAATCTTGAGTTGAAATGATGCATTTATGAATTTGTGGATAATTTTTTAGAATATTTTTGTATAATTTTTTTTCAATATTATTTAAACCAAGGGATTTTCGATTTAAATTTTGTATAAATTGAGACTCAACGGGCTGATCTGGACTTAAAGAAGTTATTTTTTTTATAAAATCAGGGTCAAAGAGTAGACTTGCCGTGTCCTGGTAAGTAGAATAAAATACTCTAAATGGTGTAACAATATCACCGATATTAAAATTTTTGTTTAAGCTTCCAGCAGCTCCAAGATTTATAACAATATCCGGATAAAATCTTTCAAGTCCAAAGATGGTTGCACAGCTGGCATTTAACATTCCAAAATTGCTATATAGAGCAATCATATATATCTCTTTATCTAAATAGTTATATTTAATTTCGCTAAAATTGAAGAATGTCTTTTCTTCAACAACCCGGGTCTTATATGAAAGACTATTTGATTTGAATTTTTGCTGATTTGAAAGATTCAGCGAGTCATTAGCTTTAGAGTCGTTCAAAGAATCTTTACTTTTAGTATATATTGATGTAACTTTGAAAAAACTATTATTCTTGATGGTTGAGATTAGCATGTTATATTCATCAATCGTTGCCAGGATAACTAAAATTCTCATATGTTATTCCTTCTACCTGACTATAAGTAATGATTTATTAATTATTTTTATAAGTCAAATTTTATTTTCAAATATACTACAGTCTAAAGTCACAAGTATAATAGTTCAAAGTCAAATGTTCAAAATTTGCAAGTCCGTGAATAAAGTAAAAATTTGCCAAATAAACCAAAACCAAAATAGGATAGTTCTGGAATCTGAATTTGATCGATGATAATCTATTCGTTAATAGAAAAATATCTACCAGATTCTAAATCTTTTTAATAGTATCATTAAATAAATGGAAGTGGTTGATAAAAGCTAGAAAAAAAGGGAATAAAATGAAGGGAAGATTGAGAAATGTTAAAATAACAGAAGAAGCAAAAAATTTTTCACTTATCAGTAAAGAAAAAATAAAAGATATCAGAATTGAGGGAGACAAAATATATTTTGAAGAAAAAATTTTTGATGATCTTGTCGTAGAAATATGTAGTGGGACTGGAGATTTCTTAACACAGTATGCTTTTTTTAACCCAGAAACTTTATGCCTGGGGATCGATTATGCTGAAAATGCCATATTTAGAGCTGTGAAGAAGGCTTATCAAAAGCAGCTTGATAACTGCAAATTCTGTTGTAATGACGCAAATGCGGCTATTGATTTACTTAAGCTAGATTGTGCAACTTTAGTTTACATAAACTTTCCTGATCCATGGCCAAAAAGAAGACATGAAAAAAGAAGACTCGTTACAGATAAATTTTTATATAAAATTTACAATATTTTGAAAAAATCGGGAAAATGCATCATAATTACCGATAATGAATGGTACAAGGATTTTATCGATTATCAACTTAGAGATATCAAGCTTTATCGACCTTACTATTCTCAAGGGTGGTTCATAACAGATAATCAAACTTTTTGTGAACAGTTTCCCTTCTATGAATCTGGATATTTTAAAAAGGCAATAAGTGCAGGAGCTACTGTAAGATTTTATGTTCTGGATACTCAAAAATGATAAGAATATGCTAAATAGGTTCCTAGTAGCTAAACCGCGAATAATGGTTCAAATTGTTTTTATTTTTATTTTTACAAATGTTAAAAAATTTCTTTGATATTTGTCATCAGATTTTCAAAATATTTGTATTTTTTGAAAAATGAAATTATTATATTAACATCTAATATCTATTGTTGATTGTAAATATAATATGGCATATTTCAGTAAAGTATATTTTAATACTAATTATTACTGTTTAGAAAATATTTTTAATGGGAGCTAAATCCTATAAAGGACAGCTGATGAATATCCTTATAGTTGATGATAATAAAGAAAACCTATATATATTATCTACTGTTATAAATAAAAATTTTACGGTTAAACTGTTTACTGCTGAAACTATTGAAGATGCAAACAATGTATTAAAAAGCAACAGCATACACCTGATAATATTAGATATAATTATGCCTTCTAAAAGTGGAGTCGAATACCTTAAAGAGTTAAAATCTTCAAAAGATTATTCCGATATACCAGTTATAATGATTACTGCTGTTGAAGATTCAAATATAAAGTTTTCCTGCTATGAGATAGGTGCTGTAGATTATATCACAAAACCTTTTAACCCACGAGAACTTGTGCTAAAACTTAAAAACCACCTGCAGCTTATCTCGATGCAAAATGAACTTGTTACCTATAACAAATATTTAAATGAACTTGTTTCTTTGAAGGTAAAAGAAGTTTTAAATACAAGGAATGTTACTATATTTGCTCTTGCCAAACTTGCAGAATCCAGAGACCCGGATACTGGAAAACATCTCATAAGGATTATGAATTACTGCAAGTTTATAGCAGAAGAGCTAGCATCAACTTCAAATAAGTATAAAATAGATACAGCTTTTATAGACACGATTTATCATTCATCTATCCTTCATGATATAGGAAAAGTTGGTATACCAGATAATATTTTATTAAAACCTGCCAAATTGACAAGTTCCGAATTTGAAATTATTAAAACGCATACCCTTATAGGTGGAAAAACACTTGAAGAAGCAGAATTAATGCTTCAATTTTCGGATTTTTTAAGGATGGGGAAAGAAGTTTGTTATTATCACCATGAAAGATGGGATGGAAAAGGTTATCCTTTTGGCTTAAAAGGTGAAAGTATCCCTCTTTCTGGCAGGATAGTTGCTTTAGCCGATGTTTTTGATGCACTTATGTCAAAAAGAATATACAAACCATCCTTTGCCTTTGAACAGGCTTATGACATTATTGTAACAGAAGAAGAAGGAAGATTCGACCCTTTAATACTAGAAATATTTAAAAACAAGGCATCTGAGTTTTATAGAATATACGAAGAAAATAAAGGAGATGATGATCTATCTACACCGATATATAAAAAATATCTGGAAGATTTGTTGTAAGATGTTACTATCTATCCAATTGCAATATATTTACAATAATATATTAGGTTATTTTTTTAATAAGGTCTGAATTTTATCTTTTACGCTATTTGCTAAACAGAGAAGAGTATATTTTAATTTTAACTATTTTACGTCGTGTAGAAAATTTTATAAAAGTTTGTATATTCTTTTAAATAAGAAAATATAAAAAAATAACTCACGCAGGGGGAAACCCTGCGTTTTTTTATAAATTTTTAACACTATTGACAAATTGAAATAATAAATTATTTTTGGATTGGATGTTGACCATATGGTCAAGAACTAAGTCAGGTTTTTGAAAAGTCAATAACTATTTATGATTTTATTAACCATACATTTGGAACCATGTTCAGACAATTATTCAGGACTTTTTCCCGGATCTTTGACTTGTGGCTTTTATAAAAATCTTTTTTCGGGACTTTTTGATTTCGTTAAAGAGGATATGGTAATAGACTCTAATATTCATTCCGGATGACTTGATGAAACAAAAAATTTTAGATTCAAAAACAAAAATTTTAGAGGCTGCCCTGCAGGAGTTTTCAAAACATAGTTACGAAACAGCTTCAACAAATAATATAGCTAAAGCTTCCGGTATTTCAAAGGGTACTATATTTAACTACTTTGAAAGTAAAGAAAAGCTTTTCAAACAGGTCATAGATTATTCAATAAACACTTTTAAAAGCGAATTAAATAACTTTAAAATAAGTGTTAATGAACCGGTTAGTATAATTCGTGAATCAATATATTTCATTTATGATTTTCACCAGAAACACCCTGAAATTTACAGTATATATCTAAGATCAATATATGATCTATCCATTCCATATAGGGATGAACTTCTTAAAGTTGTTAAGCTATTTTCTACACTATTGACATATCGCATCATGTATAAGTTTAAAAAGTTAAATATTCTATGTAAGCAGTATAGCGAAGAAGCATTGCTCTATATATTCAATTCAGTACTTTCAAGATTTATTGACTCTTATTTTTTGGAGGGGGTTTCTCCTCTAGATAATAAGATTATTTTTGAGCAAATTTGTATGATATTAACAGATATTCTTTTAGAAAAAAAGAATGAATCACAGGAAAAGTGAAAGCTTTTTTAAGGGGTTTGTATGAAACAGGATTATGATTATAACATTCCAAAATCAACTATGACTTTAGCACAACTTGTGATGGACTTTAAAACAAGAGATCCAGATTTACCAGCAGTTAAGTATAAAACTGATACTGGAGAACTACTTTTGACTTACAAGCAGTTTCAAAAAAGGATATATGGATTTGCGGCATATCTTATAACAGCAGGATTCAAAAAGGGTGATAGGATAGCAATACTTTCCGATAACAGACTGGAGTGGCTGGTTGTTGATCTTGCATGCCAGGTGCTTGGGATAATAGATGTTCCCAGAGCTGCTAATGTTTCAACTGACGAGATAGAGTATATTTTAAATCACGCTGAGGTCAGTGCAGTTGTTTGTGAGACTCCTGTTGTTTTTCGAAAACTTGCACAGGTCTATGCAAAGCTTCCTCCACAAAAATTTGTCATGCTTTTTGAAGGAGAGATAGAAGAACCAGAAATTCCTTTTGTTTATTTTTCTGAAGCAAGTGATAAAGGTTTGCTTCAACTG
>JAAYUW010000171.1 GCA_012517545.1 Exilispira sp. | reverse complement strand
TTAAATATGTATTTAAAATTTTATATATTATAAATCTGAATAAAAAGAAAATTATGACTGTTACAAGTAATAATAAAATAGGAATAAAATAATGAACCATGTTATCACTGATATTGAATAGATCTTTGATAAAAGATTCTAAAGAACCCATCATTTTTTTTGTCTACCTGATTTTTTTTTAACTTTCAGATTTTTTTTAACTTTGAATTTTCAATTATGGCCACAATTTTATAAAATGTTTCTGCATATAATTATGCTTAAAATTTTGCTTATATGAGTGGATAACAAAAAAATCTCTTGATAAAACAAAAAATATATAGAATACAAATATTATGGATAAATAAATGAAGGATAAATATCGTATGCTCTAATCTAATTTTTCATCATCTTCAGGAGTGAACTCAATATCATCGAAGTCATCATCAGAATCACACTCACCTTCACAGTTGCAATCACAATCATGTTCATGTGAATGTGAATGACCATGTTCAATCTCTTCAGCTGTAGCTTCTCTCACATCAAGAACCTGAACATCAAAATCAAGAGATTCCCCTGCAAGAGGATGATTCCCATCCAGTTTCACTTCAGTATCGGTGATATCCAGAATTGTAACAATATGGTAGCCATCTTCAGCTTGAAGTTGAAGCTGCATACCTTTTTCTATCGGCTCATCACCAAGATATGAGCGATCGATGGTAAAAATTAAAGATTCATCACGAACACCGTAAGCATCCTCAGGGTCAACATGAACTGAGAATTTTGCATCCTTCTCTTTTCCTTCAAGTGCAACTTCAAGACCCGAGATAATCTGGTGACAACCATGTAAATAGCTGAAAGGAGCTGAAGCATCGGATTGATCAAGAACTTCTCCTGCTGCATTCTTTACAGTATAGGAAAAACTAACGACTTTGTTTTCTGAAATTTTCATATAAAATCCTTATGTTATATCTTTCATTGCTGGATACGTAAAATATTATGATAGTAGCTCTAATTTTAAGCAAATCAACTTAAATCGCTCTTCACTTTTTATAATAACCTAAAGTCATAAGTCTAAAGTAAAGGAAAAAATCTAAATTTTCCTTTATTTGTAGATACTTTATTTGCATAATTTATACAAATAAATCGAAGAACCATTTTAATGATAAGTTTAAAATTAATAAGATCATTTTCTTATGCGGGTTAAAAGCATAGTTTATGAACAGCAATGCCTTTTGAAAATATACTAATAATAATAAGAAAAGTAAAGAAAAAGATATGGCAAAAAGATGAATTTAAATTGATTTGTTTAAAATTATTATTCTGAACTCGATGTCTCACCAGTTTCTTCAGTTTCTTCAATAATGTACGAGGTACACCATCCTGGATTATCCTCATACAGGGCAGCAACGTTCCATAGATACTGAGATATATTCTTATCCATTACAACTTCTTTTTCTATCTTTTTCACAAGTTTTGTCCCTGAATAATACTCAAATATGATATTTTTTTTATGCCAATCTACAACAATCTGACCAGGTACTCCTTTTGGATATTTTAATACCGGTTCAGAGTAGACCAATTTACCAGATAGATTTTTGGAAATATTATTCACAAGTGTTATAAAAGGACTTTGAGGAACAGCTCCTTTTATATGACAGGTATAGACGGCTTCAATCGTCGTTCCATCAGCAGCTACAAATCTTTCATTTATTATATGTACCGTATGTCCTTTCCCAAAATTGGCAAGTAGTAAAATAATCCCTATATATAATATTACAAGGAATATTCGTACTAATGTTCTTTTCAAGGTTGTTTTCGAAGCATTTATGTTGGCCTGGCTCATATTAAAACTCCTTCAATTCCATAAACAAAGCTATATTTTTATTCTTTTAATAATACTAAAATAGCTTTCTATAATTATAATTTCCATTTTCCAATTTACTTTGCAGATGTTTGTTGCTCTCTTAAAGCCTGTCTTAATCTTTCCTTCTCTTTTTGTCTTTTCCAGGAATAGAGAACAAGAGCTATAGCTATTATGCCATAAGATACAAATACTCTAAAATATTCACCAACCATGGCATTTCCAATAATATTTTTCCCAGCCATTGGAGATACTATAAACATAAGATGAAAGAGTATTACTCCGACAAATACATTACTAATATTTGCTGTACTTACGGTTGCTCCTCCAACCAGCAAAGATGCGGCAGCAAACTGCCCGGTCATATCGTGGCTGTTATATGTAGAAAGAGTACCAACATTCTGCAAAAATATAATCTGTCCAATACCCGCAAGAACTGTAGACAGAACTATTGAAAGAAGTCTAGTTCTATCAGAAGCTATACCTGCTGACTCGGAAATATTTCTATCCTGGCCAACAGCTCTCATATCCTGTCCAAGTTTTGTCTTTTTAAACCACACAATAAACAAACAGAATATTGCAATAAGAATAAATGTCCCAACCTGAATTCTTATACCTGGTGAAGTTGAGGTTTTAAAAAGAGTCAATGGTATAAAATCATCAAGACATTGCCTTATCCCCTGAAGATTGACAGCATTTCTTATACCATAACCGCGTGAAAGAACTAAAAGTTTATTCTTAATAGGTATAACTGAACCCATAACATATAAGACTATAAATTGATAAAATCCATTCATAAAAAAGCCAAGGATCATCGAGGTGACCATCTCCCTTCCTTTAGCTCTATTTAATATATAACCGCACAGGTACCCTAAAACAACAGAAAGTGGAATGGATATTAATATTGCAAGAAAAAAACCTGATAACCCTACAACACTCCAATCAGTTATTAAGATAAGTGCAATCTGCCCGGCCATTGCTCCAATAACCATGGCAAAGTTTATACCCATACCTGCCATAATTGGCAAAAGCAAGGATAATACGAGAAATGAGTTTCTTGCTACCCTCGTAAAAAGTTCGTTGACAAGATACATAACACTAAAATGGGATGCAGGAATAGTAAAGACCAAAAATACAACGAACATTATAGGAACCGGGTAGGTAGAGATGAATTTTACAATAAATTTTCCAAGCTCTTTTAATCTTTTATTCGAATTTTTATTACTCATGATCTCACCTTTGTTTTTCTAGTTAATGCGTAAAGAATCATTCCCATAGATATTATTATTCTGAAAATCTCAGACATATCAGTCTTAAGTGCACTATTGATAACTGAAGGTGCCATGGTTAAAATACCCTGAAACAAAAAAGTACCTATAATAACGTTACCAATGTTAGCCTTATGTACCGATGCCCCACCGAGAAGTATTGCGGCAACTGCAGGAAAACCCATATACTGAGGTCCATTATATATCTGAATAAATCCGTAACTTTGCTGATATATAATAATCCCTATTCCACCAAGAACAGTTGAAAGAACAACAGAAAGAGTTCTCGATGCATCTACATTAACTCCTGATGCCCTGGCAAAGTCAGGATTTGAGCCAACTGCTGTCATTGCAGTACCTGTTTTTGTGTGGAAAAAAGCCCATATAAAGAAACACATTATAGCAAAGAAAATGTACATCCCTGTAGGGAAATAAAAATCGGAACCAATTCTAAAGGAAAGTATGTCTGACAGTGTATTTTGCCAGAATTGATCAACTGATATTGTTGTTCTGAGACCTTTTCCTGCAAACCCCCACACCATTACAGGACTTCTAAACGGAAGTAAAAGCCACAGCATACAAAAAAGAGATACAGATGAAAACCCAACATAAGTTGCAATCATCATCTCATCACCTTTTACCCTGTTTAAAAGTAACCCATAACCATAACCAAAAAGCAAAGAAAATGGGAGAGACATAAGTATTGCACCAAACAAGCCGAGTAAACCGGTCATTTTAAACTCTATACTCAGAAG
>JAAYUW010000170.1 GCA_012517545.1 Exilispira sp. | reverse complement strand
CGATTGTTGATAATATATTATTTATTATTAATGGACTTATCTTTAAAGTTCTCTCTTTTAATACATCAAAAATTCATTCGGATTTTTTAGTTCAATTTTTCCCATTTTATGCTTCAACTGTTGCTAAAATTGGTTACTTTCTTAAAAGCTGTTTCAACTCACCGGATACAAAAAAAAAGGTAAGAAACACCTTAGAAAAGCTTAGCCCAATGCACTATGATATTTTGCATCAATTCCTTAATCTTGCCGATGAAAACTATCTCAATAGCTTCTACGAACACTCATTTGACAATTTTTCATCTATTTTAAATCCACAAGAACTTGAACAATTTGCATATTATTACAAGAAACTTTTATTTGTGAGAGAAAATGTTGGAGTTCTAGAAGTGGCTCTTTTATCTGCAAGAAATATATACACTCAATATTTTAGATTAAATATTTCTGAAAATGAACTTTTGAAGGATATCTCTTTTATAACAAACACAGCGTATGAAAAATTCCATATATTACTTTGCAGAAATATTGGCAAGTATATAACTGTCGGTTCTCCTCTCGTCAAAGAATATCTTGTTTATGACGAATCCGATACCCCTGGATACTATTATAAAAAGGAGAAAGATGCTGAACAGGAAGCTATACAAAGACTCAAAAGTTTTGAAGACGAAAAAAAACAGATGATTGAAGATGATATCGAGAAAAAGGAGATATCCAAGATTCCTGATGATGTAAAGAAGGGATTTAGTTTTATGGATGAGGTTTATACTACCTTTTTAAATCATCAGGAAGAGTTTATTGAACAGGATGGGATACTTTCAAGGATTCCTCCAAATGATAAAGTGGCTTTATGCTACCTTTTTTACAAAGAGTTATCAGATCAATATACTATATTTATGACCATGAAAGAGGTCGAATACAAGATAAAGTTTGAAGAACATAAAAAAGTTGATATTAAATCTGATCTCAACAACATTCTCAATGAATTTAACTTATTATTCCAGGATTTTGAAATATATGCTGAAATATCCTTAAAGGTAAAAATTCAGCAAGAATCAACATTTTATGACGAGAGATTGACCAAAGATAAGGAAAGGCTTACTTTCCTTTCAACTTCCATAAGAAGCAAATTATATCAGATATTACAGGATTTTCTGGTAATAACGATGAAAATAATAAAAGATTATACAGATAAAACATTTTATATTATAGCCAATCCCGAAGATAAGCTTGTTGTTGACGAAAAACTGCATGGAGTCAAGAAATTTAACAACAAGCCCATAATATACATCTTTACAAGAGCCTACTATTTTATAAAAGCATGGCTTTTTAGACTTGAAAAAACAGATCTTTCAGGACCTCAAATATATTTGTAGAATAAAATAATTAAAAAATAATTACTTGTTTTGAGCTGAAAGACCAAAAAAGTTAGAATAAATATTTAATCTATCGTATATTATTTCTTCTTTTACAAAAGAGAAAAACCGATCATTGCCTTTGTATGAAACTATTACAGTATAGGCACCTTTAAAAGATATTTGAACTTCTATTGGTGAATTTTTATCTGCAACGATACCTTTAGTTTGAAAATATTTTAAGAGTGTTTTAATCTCTTTATTCTTTTCTTCATAACTAAATTTAACTGGTATTTTGATATTGTTTGAGTTAAAGTAATCTGTTGAAATTGATGCTATTTGAAAAAGTAAATCACAGTAAGCATTTCTATTTTTTTTAAAGATCTTTGCCTTAAGTTCAAGAGCTTCAAGAATAGACATTCTGTCATACTCATTATCGCAATTTTTAAGAAATAGATCGATATACTGAAGTTTTTTAGACTTCTTACTCGATAATTTTGCAAGATCTAACCAGTATATTGATGATGTATCCGGTGAAATTTTTCTGAAAATTTCCATCTCAGATCTGCAGAGTTTTTTTTCAATCAATTTAAAGCCTGAAACAGCATTTCTTGCAGTTTTATAAAAAGTTAAAGGTTCATCTTTTTTATCGACGGAAAGCAAGAACATAAGTGAAGAATACCTGAATTTTAAATCTGACAATAGCTTTAATCCTTTAAAATATAAAGTTTTTATCTTCGAGCCTAATTTTTGAGTAAATTCCGGATAGAAAGTTTTCGACTCGAGTATTATATATGTTGAAAGATAATTTTTTTCCAGTTCATAGAAATTCATCATCTGTTCATTTAGATTTAAATTGTACTGATATATCCACCATTGATTAGGATATTTTTTTATATTTCTATATATAGATTCTATCTTACTCTTATTTCCTAAAAATCCATAAAGTGATAATAAATCATATAGTATAAAAGGAGACTTTATACTTGGTTTACCTTTTAAAAATGCTGCTTCTGCAGCCTTTGTATCTACTTTTAAAAGTTCAAGCTCTCCTAAGGCAAGAAAAGCTTCTGCAAGTCCACCGAAAGAGGCTGCTCCATGAAACAACTGCTCAGCATCTCTGTAATTTTTGATCTCATATTCCATAACTCCCCAATTGTAAAAGTAAACAGGTGTATATGATGCTGTTTCAGTCAGCACTTTTGCGTAAAATTCACGCGCCTTTTCTATCTGGAACGTGTTTGCAAAAAGCAGAGCCTGAGCACCTGTGAAATATGATAGGTCCCCGTAAAGAGAAAAACCAATATCAAGATATCTTTGGGCTTGCTCGAATTTCTTTTCTTTTAAAAGAATCCAGATTAATGAATACAGATAATATGGATCGGAGTTCCCCATTGAAAATGCAAGAGCAAGATATTTTATCGCTTTTTTATTTTTGTTTAAAAAAGCATTGCATTCTCCAAGTTTTTCTATTATTTCTACCTTTTGATTTCCATTTTTATATGAGATCTGATAGTACTTTAAAGCAAGATCATATACTTCTGAATTGAAAAAAATCTCGCCAATAGCTTGTGGAATCTCATATGACGAAGGGTACTTTTTTAGTGCATCTAGAAGCAGAGATAATGCTTTGGATTTGTTTCCTTCCTTAAGATAGCTTAAAGATTCCGTGATTACCGAAGATTCATCACTGTTGTATGAATTATCTTGCATATTTGAAAAACTTAGAAGGATTAATAGGTCAATAATCAATATGATAAAAATAATCTTCCGGTAGTTTTTTTTCATTGTCCTCATAAACTATATCATTTTTATTTATCTATGACATATCCTGCAAAAAAGTATATTTTTTCATTCATCAGAAAGTATACTTTTAAAATTCGAGAGAAATTAAATCTTTTTTGTGTGGATATATCAGTCACAGGTTTTACAGACAAAAGTTTAAAGTCGAAAGTATAAAATCCTCGGATGGCACTTTATCAATAGATTCGAAAATCAAACTTAAATTAACCTAGTTTTTAGCTATTTTCACTATCAAAAAAACTGTCGAATGTTTGAATACTTCTGTTTTTAATATTTTTAATTTTTCTAAAATAAAAAAATATAATTAAGGTTGACAAACTCAAAATTATGAGTTATATATTTATTGTATTAGTATATTAATACACTATGCTTATATGATACCAGTTTATGGTCTATCCAACTACCAATAATTGCAGAGACTTATTTATGTTCACAAATTAAAGGAGTTACAAAATGATCATGTGTGAAAACATTGATTTCTCTTACCGAAAGGATCAAAAACTTTTTAACAACCTTTCAGTAAGCTTTGAAGGTTCCCACATTTATGGTTTACTGGGTAAAAATGGTGCTGGGAAAACTACTTTACTCAAATGTATATGTGGACTTTTACATCCATCTTCAGGAAATATCACAATTTATGGTAAATCTGTCTTTAAAAGATTACCATCAATTCTGTCAAGCATATTTTTTCTTCCAGAAACATTCTTTATACCAGATATGTCAGTTGAACAGTATATAAAATACTATAGTCCATTCTATCCAAACTTTAATATTAAAACTTTTGAGGATTCTTCCAGGGTCTTAGAGATTGAGAATGAGAAAAGAATCTCTTCATTTTCATATGGTCAGAAAAAAAAGTTTTTGCTTGCATTTGGCTTTGCTACAAAAGCTCCTATTGTTATCCTGGATGAGCCAACAAATGGACTTGATATACCATCTAAAACGATAATCCGTAAAAAGATTGCAGAATCTTTTACAGAAGAACAATCTGTGATCATATCAACTCATCAGGTCAGGGATCTTCAACAAATATTTGACTCAATCATCATCCTAAATGATGGTAAAATAATCTTCAATAGAAGCCTTGAGCTGATTGCAAAAAATCTTGCAATAGTTCAGGTAACTAATGATGATGACAAATATGAAAACACGTCAAGCTATTTTGAGCAAACACCGATCGGGAAAATTTACCTTACAAAAAATGAACAAAACTCATCAAAACAACAACCAATCGATATTGAATTTTTATTCAATGCAACAATCAATAATCCAGATTTTGTAAATAGCTTATTTTCAAATTAGCCTAAAATTTTAAACAGGAGAAAATTATATGGATCAAAAAATAAATTTACAATATAAAACAGAGAATGAATTTTTCAACCCAAGGAGATTTTTTAATCTTATAAAGCTTGATTTTTTTAGAATTGGCAATTCTTTAATACTAGCTCCCTTTATTGTGAGTTTGGTTCAAATAATTTTAGTTCTATTAAATGCCGTTATTGCTTACTATACAGGAAGATTTGAGCCAATATCCTTGAATTATTCATTTTATTTCTTCGCGGATCTTTTTATAGGTATAATTTCTACTTCAAATATTTTAAAACCCATTCATTCAAATGAAAAAGGGATTTCTTTTTATACTCTGGGAGCAAGTCTTTTCGAAAAAATTCTATCACTATGGCTTTATAGTTTTTTGTTTTATTACCTTTTCTCATATATTGCAGTTTTTCTCTCTTCTTTTATTGTATCGCTACTTTCTTATCTATTTTTTCACATTTCGACAACACCATCTTTGTTGACTGATTCCTTAATTTATTTTGAAAATTTTTCACTTTATTCACTTTTGACCTACTTATTCATTCATTCAATATTCTTTTTGGGTTCAGCAATATTTAAAAAATTAAATTTCTTCTATACAATACTTTCTATAATAGTAATCAGCATATGTTTTAATATTGTTACTGGTATATTTGTGAAATTAGTTATCCCTCTGGACTATTTTCGATACAACATCGCATCTTTATCCAATCTACTGCAAAACATCATACAGTTCATTATGACTCATAAATATTTGCCCACTCTTATCTCCATCATCTTTTCAATTCTGCTCTACTTTGTAACATATATAAGAGTCAATGAACAGGACTTAAAAGGTGAATAGCATTAAAAAAAAGATTCTATCATAATAAATAATTACAAAAAGCAAAAAAGCATGATCTTTCAAGCTTTTGTTGAGAAGATATTTAATTCTAATCCAATTAAATATCTGAGGAAATTACCTTAAAAGAGGTTTTTATGAAATTTGAAACTTCTAAACCAATCTATATTCAAATTCTGGATATAATGTTTGAGCTTGTTTTGAGTAAGGTATGGAAAGAAAATGAAAGAATCCCATCCATAAGGGATCTTGCAACAAGCCTTGAAGTAAACCCCAATACAGTGGCAAGAGCATATAAAGAGTTTGAAGATAGACAAATAATTCAAAATCAGCGAGGAGTCGGGTATTTCTTAAAATCTGGTGGATACGAGAAAGCTCTCAACCTTAAAAAGGAAGAATTCATTAAAGACCAGATACCACTTATAGCGAAATCTTTAAATATATTACAGATACCTATTTCAGAGTTTTATATTACATTGAAAAAAACAATGGAAAATAGTTTTCAAAATGAAAAGTATCAATGACAAATATTGCTTTTTCTAGTAAAAGATCTTGATTAAAATTAAGATTTTTAACAGAAGTTAGGATTAAAAGTTGAATTTTTAAGAGAAATGTTTAATAAAAAAGTATATTTTTTAAGGAAAAATAATAAAATAAAAATTAATCTTATTTAGAAAATTATTTTATAGGAGCGTTTATGAAAAATTCTACAAAAATTCTTGGGATTATACTGGCCGTTATTCTTATTTTAATGCTGGTCGCTATCTTTTCAATAAAGGCATTCCTTGATAGCAAACAGGATAATAGTAAATCCAGTAAAAACTGGAATTTTAACTTTGATAATCTGGACATTTTTAATAATCCAACAAAAGGCTCATCAGCCTTTTCTAACTTAGATTCAATATCAGTTATAAGCGCTGGTGATACTATTTCTTCGCTTGATGATGTTCAATCGATAGAGAATAAATTTTTTACGCTTGTTGATGAAAAAGCTGGTGAGTTTCCAGAACTTATAGAGGAGAACAAACTTCTGGTTGATAAAATAAATAAAGACTATAGCATAAAGTTAAATGCCTGTAAATTTGTATGCATTTTTACAGATGCTGAAAAACCTTATATTAAATACAGGATATACTCAAATGCAAAAAACATCAAAAATCCAGTTAAAATGCGAGCAGATGAGATTTCACTGTTGAGCGAAAACTTTCATGATAACAAAGGGTTCAGCATAAATTTTAATGAGACAACATTTATGTTCGCCTTTATAGTTTTGCCAAAAAGCTATTCAGATCTTAGATTTTCAACGAATGCCTGCTCAGGGGAAATCGTTCAATCAAATCTTAGTATTGATGAAAATTTAACTTTAAACTCAAATGCATCAAAACTAAATATATTTTTGCAGAAAGTCGAAGCTAGAAACTTGATCTTTTCCTGCGATGCTGGATTAAATGATTTCAATATCGATGAAATGAATGTTAAAAATAAAATCTCATTCGCGACTAACGCTGGAAAGTATAACATACTTATAAATAAATTTTTTGTTGTTCCCGAACAGATAAAGCTTGAAAATAATGCTGGAAGTCTATCTCTTGTTAGCCCTTCTGTGAAAGCCTTTGATATTGATGCTGATGTTTCAGCCGCTGCTGTAACAGTCTCTCATAACGAACGTGATGACACATTCTCAAGTAATTTTAGATTGACAGAAAATTCCAAAAATCTCGATGAAAAAAATATTTTTCATTTAAATCTTGATGTTTCTGCAGGAAAAATTACCCTTGCATTTGAATAAGCGCTGGATTTACGCTTTTTAGTCTTTTAGATAAATTGCTTTCTTATAACTTTTAAAAACTAAAAGAAAAATTTGGGTAATCCCACTTCTTAAATAGTTTTCATTGCGACCTGATAAAACAAAGAGTAAAACTTAAAGGTTATTTTTATGCAGTTTAAATTATTTTCATCATTTTCACCAGCTGGAGATCAACCACAAGCCATTCAAAAGATTGTTCAGGCTTTTAAATCTGGAAAGGATAGAGTTACTCTTCACGGTGTAACAGGCTCTGGTAAAACTTTTACAGTGGCGCATGTTATTGAAAAACTTCAACTTCCAACCCTGGTCATCTCTCATAATAAAACTCTTGCAGGACAACTTTATGGAGAGTTAAAATCCTTTTTCCCAGAAAATGCTGTTGAATATTTCGTATCTTATTTTGACTACTATCAACCAGAAGCGTACCTTCCCAAAAGAGATCTTTATATAGAAAAGGATTCAGATATAAACGAAGAAATTGAAAGACTTCGTCTAAAAGCAACTGAAGCCTTGCTATCGAGAAGAGATGTTATAGTTGTTGCCACCGTAAGTTGTATATACGGTATAGGAAATCCTGAAGAATATAAAAATCAGAGGATCCCAATCTCAGTTGGAGAGCAACTTACGATAGAAAAGCTATGCAATCTTCTTATTTCTATCTTTTACGAGAGATCAGATCTGGAGTTTTACCCTGGTAAGTTCAGAATAAAAGGAGACATAGTAGATATTTTTCCCGCATACACGGAACATGCTTTAAGACTTATTTATTCTGGTGATAGCATAGAAAAGATTTTATTTATACACCCTATTACATCAGATACGATTTCATCAACTGATAGCTTTATCTTATATCCGGCAAAACATTTTATTACTAATATAAGTGAGAGAAATCGAGCCTTAAAAGAAATCGAAAATGAAATGCAACAGCGATATATTCAATTGAAGGAAAGCGGAAAGATCCTTGAGGCGGAAAGATTAAGGTCACGAACTGAATATGATCTTGAGATGATTCGCGAAATAGGATATGTCAAGGGGATTGAAAATTACAGCAGACATTTCGATGGAAGACTTCCCGGGGAACCACCCTCAACTCTTCTAAACTACTTTCCGGATGACTTTTTACTGGTAATCGATGAGTCACATGTTTCAATCCCGCAACTTCATGCTATGTATGGAGGAGATTTTTCAAGAAAAAAAGCCCTTATTGATTATGGATTTCGACTTCCCTCAGCCTTTGATCATAGACCTTTAAAATTTGAAGAGGTTGAAAAATACTTTAAAAAAGTTTTGTTTGTTAGTGCCACTCCTTCGGATTATGAAACTTCTTCAAGCTGTGTTGTTGAACAATTCATCCGCCCAACTGGACTTCTTGATCCGCAGATTATAGTTAGACCTGCCACCAACCAGGTAAAGGATCTTATTGAGGAGATTGATAAGAGAATCACAAATGATGAAAGAATTTTAGTTCTGGTATTGACAAAAAAAAATGCTGAAGATCTTGCCGATTATCTTGAGAAACATAATTATCCTGCAACTTACCTTCATTCTGATATAGAATCTTTAGATAGACTTGATCTTATCTCTAAGTTTAGATCCGGAACGTATAAGATCCTGGTTGGAATAAATCTTTTAAGAGAAGGGATTGATCTACCTGAGGTAACACTTGTTACTATACTGGATGCGGATAAGGTTGGGTTTTTACGCTCGGAAAGATCATTGATTCAGATGATGGGGAGAGCAGCAAGAAATGTTAATGGAACGATAATAATGTACGCAGATGAGCTTTCTTTTTCAATGAAAAGTGCAATAGAGATCACTAAAAAACGACGAGAAAAACAACTAGAATACAACGCTAAAAATGGTATAACTCCTAAATCAATAATCAAAGAGGTAAAATCTTACATCGAAAGGGAAGAAAAAGTTAAGGAAGATGCGACTTCGATAGCATACGATGTGCTTATTAAAAAATATAACCCACTTAACCCTAAGGAAAAAGATAAGCTTATCAAGGTGTTAACTGAGCAGATGATGAAGGCAGCAAAAAACTGGGAATTTGAAGAAGCTGCTGTTTTAAGAGATAGAATAAAGGAGCTAACAGGTAAGAAATGACCTCTTATTTGAGCTCCTGCCTGAAAACAGTAAATACAAAAAACCCCTCGCAATTTTGCGAGGGGAAAAAGGAGGTCATTATGAAAAAACAATTATCGGAAAGAGGAGATTTGAACTCCTGACCCCCTGGTCCCGAACCAGGTGCGCTACCATCTGCGCTACTTTCCGAAAGCTTTCTTATATATATGCTTTCCTGTTCATTATCATTTTATCTATATACAATTTTTTCAAAAAATCAAATCCATTAATTTTTTTTATAATAAACCTACACCTTCCAGATAAATAAGCATGTGTTAATTATGCTATATGTTTATTAATCGGCTCTTTGTTATCTTGGGTCGCGGACCTATCGGTATGTGTTAATTATGCTATATGTTTATTCCTTTAATTATAAAAGTATACATTATCCGAAAATACTAAAAATAATTGAAATATCTATATAATTTGATCATATAATCATACTACTCATATCTAAGCGCATCTATTGGATTCATAAGAGCTGCTTTTCTTGCTGGATAATAGCCAAAAAATACACCTGTTGCAAAGGATATTGTAAAGCCAACAATTATTGAAAGTGGTGAGATGATAAGAGTTAAAGTTGTCACGACTTTGAGTAGTGCCACAACTGAAACTCCCAGCAGGATGCCCACGGTTCCACCTGCTATACATATTACCACTGAATCAAACAAAAACTGCTGTTGTATATCAATCTTTCTTGCTCCTATTGCTCTTCTAAGCCCTATCTCCTTTGTTCTCTCTGCAACTGTTACAAGCATTATATTCATAATACCAATACCGCCAACTAATAGAGAGATACCAGCTATGCAAGCCAAAAACATCGTTAAAACACTGCTTGTCTGCTTTGAAGCTTCAAGAACATCTTGTTGATTCTGGATCCTGAAATCATCTTCATCAGTATCCGAAAGTCTGTGTTTCTGTCTAAGTATTGTTCTAACTTCCTCATAAGCAAGATCCATCTCCTCCTTACTTCTTGCTGAACAAACAATCTGTTGAATATTTCTTCTGCTTGTCCCAAGTCGATTCATTGCCGTTGTGTATGGAGCTATTATGATGTCATCCTGATCCATAAATGAGTTAGAACCTTTTTCCTCAAGAACTCCTATGACTGTTAGCAAAGCTTTATTAACTCGTATCGTCTGCCCCAAAGGATCGGAATCTGGAAAAAGGTTTTCAACTATTGTTTGACCTATTATACAGACCTTAGCGTAACTCTGAACTTCTTGATATGTAAAGTTTCTTCCATCTTTTAATTCAAGTTTTCTAATATCAAGATAGTCTTCACTTGCTCCATAAAGCCTTGTATTCCAGTTTCCCTGTGAGGTAATAAGTTGTGCAAAAATCTGCACAATAGGACTGACTCCAGAAAGATATTCTGAATTTTTCTTTATGACTTCATAATCATCTTTGGTTAGTCGGACTCCGGAACTGGTGCTTCCTCTTGCTCCAGATGTATTAGGGGGAGCCGGGAAAACAGTTATCAAGTTATCACCAAAGGAAGATATCTGGTCTTGAATCTGCTGACTAACCCCCTGACCTATTGCAACCATAACAACTATCGCTGCAAGGCCTATTACAATCCCAAGCATCGTTAAAAATGTTCTTAACTTACTATGAACCATTGTTTTAAATGATTCTTCTATCAAAAAAAACCAGTGCATTTACTTCTCCCCAAAACAGGTAATATAGATATCAGAGATTTTAACTTTTAACTATTTTGCCATCTTTAAACTCAACAGTACTATGTGCGTATTCTGCGATGTCATGTTCATGTGTAACCAGGATGACAGTAACCCCTTCTTCATTTAATTTTGTAAATATTTGCATAATTTCTATACTTGTCTTTGAGTCAAGGTTGCCTGTTGGTTCATCGGCAAGAATAACATTTGGGTCATTTATTAAGGCTCTTGCTATAGCCACTCTCTGCTGTTGGCCTCCAGAAAGTTGATATGGATAATGAAACCTTCTTTCGTACAGCCCAACCTTTTTAAGTGCATCTTCTGCTTTTGTTGCAAATATTTTCCTCTGTTTTTTAAAATCCTTTAAACTTTTTATTTTTAATTTTTGCCAGTATAAAAGGGGAAGCATAACATTTTCAACAGAATTTGACTGTCTCAAAAGGTTAAAATTTTGAAAAACAAATCCTATTGATCTGGATCTTAAAAATGATCGTTGCTCATCATCCATCTTTGTGACATCCTCTTTATTAAAATAATAATTTCCACTTGTTGGAGTGTCAAGACAACCTAAAATATTCATAAATGTACTCTTACCAGAACCAGATGCCCCCATTATGGCAACAAAATCTCCCTTATTTATTGTTAAATCCACTCCTTGCAAAGCCACTACTTCGGATTCCTGCCCTTGAGAATAAATTTTGACAAGATTTTCAATTCTTATTATTTCATCCATAAGCGCTTATTCTTCTTATTGTTTTTTTTCGGTTTTTTAAATTGCTCTTTTCTAAAAGGTGTGAGTAACTTTTCTATAAAGATTAATATTGATATATAAAATTTGATCTAAATTTTAAAATCTGGGTGGTCCTCCCATCATGGAATTCGAACCATTTGTTCCATTTGATTTTTTCTTCTTATTAATATACGATGACACAATGATCATGCCATCCTTTAGTTTATCTGAGTAAACAACAGTTTGTTTACCGTTACTGCTACCAACTCTAACAAGCACAGGATACAATGTGAGAGTGTTTTGATCGTATATCCATATTACTTTCATATTTGCAAGAAAGTCCCCATTTTTTGAATTATTATTAGAGTTTTCATTTGAACCATTATTGGAAGTTCCAGTTGAAGTTGATGATAAAGTTTGATCTGGATTTGGTTTTGCATTTAATTGATTTGCTCCTTCCAGAGGATAAGATTTTTTTTCTGGTAATTGGATCCTATACTTGCCAATACTTTTAGTCTCCGGATTTATCGTGACAGATAAAGCGGAGGTTGGTATTAAAAACCCTTCTTCCTCGGATTCCGTAAGAAACTCTATCGAGGCAGTCATACCTGGAAATAATTTATTATCACTATTCGTGGCTTCAATAATTACATTGTAAGTTATAACATTTGAAGTTTCAGTTGCATTCAATCTTATCTGTGAAACCTTACCATAGAAAATATCTTGCGGATAAGCAAGAACTGTAAAGGTAACTTTTTGACCGGAAAAAATGGAGCTTATGTCTGACTCATCAACAGATGCACTTACTCTCAGTTTATTCAAATCTGGACAGATAGTAAACAATTCATTTAAAGATGAACTTGTTGTACTTATAAAATCACCCTCATCAACATTTCTTTCCAGAACAAAACCATCTATTGGCGACTTCAAAACAGTATTTTCAAGATTTTGTTTCGCTTTTTCGTAAGAAACCTTTGCACTTTCAAGTTCTAACTTAGCTTTCTCAAGTGCTAACTGAGCTGTTGTTAACTCTAAAGAAGTCTTAAAATTTTTATCGTACAATTGTTTAACATTTGAGTAGTTTAACTGTTCCTGTTTTAGGGAAAGTTCAGCATTTTTAAGGCCAATTTCAGCATTTTTAAGTGCTGCAATATAATCTGTCTGTTCCATAATGGCAAGAGTTTCTCCTTTTTTAACAATCGAATTGTAATCGACATAAATTTTCTCAACTCTTCCTGAAATAGAAGCCATGACAGGATATTTGCTGAGAGGTTCAATAGTTCCAGTTGCGCTTATTGAGATACTGAGAGTTCCCTTTTTTATTGTTGCAAATGCAATATTTTTCTCATCATTACCATTTGTTTTCAACAAAACAAAGACAACAATTACTATTATTACAATAGCAATAACTATAAATATGATATTTCTTTTTTTCATAATTCTATCCCTTTAAATTTAAATCTTCTGCAGATTGCTCCATTTGATTTTTAAATTATCTCAAAATTTATATTTTTATTTTTAAACTTTTAGAAAAATTACTTCTAAGCTTTCGACTTTAAATTTCTGACTTTTGACTGTTGTACTCCAGTTTATAACTTTTGCACTTTTGATGTAACTTTTTTCTCTTATATGTAATATCAATATGCTAATTTTCCTATAGCTGAAAGTATCTGCCTTTGCAATATTTGATAGTTAAGCATAGAATCAAGATAACTTATCTTTGCATCAATATAATCCTGCTGCCATGTTATAAAATCCGATGTAGCCAGTTGCCCTTCATTGAAAGCACTCTGTGCAAGGTTGTACCCTTTTTTTGCATAATCGTAAGATTTTCTAGAATCCGTAAGACTATCCATAGATAATTGCAATGAATCTTTTAAAGATGCAAGACTTATTTTAAGATCTTCAACAGCCTGTAAAAAGGCGAGTTTAGCATTTTCGTATTCCTTTTCCAGTATTTTTTTCTCAAAACTTGTGGATGAAAAAGGTAGAATACTATCTAAATCAAAGGAAAGTGATAGAGAAAATTTAAAGTTCTGAGAGGTGGATGATTGATCGAGATTTCCTCCAAAAAAGATACCAAGTTCAGCAGCTAATGAAGGAAAAAGCGATGCTATATGATATTTAAGGTTGAGTTCAGCTTGTTTATAAGAAAAATAGTATGAATTTACACTTTCTGAAAAAGTTTTTGCATCTTCAAGATAATTTGAATCAAAATTTTCTAAAACTTTGCTATCCTGATTATCAAAAAATATCTTTGAAAAATCATCATTTCTAACTGCTTCTTTATCATATACGAGAACAAAATCCTCTTTTAAATTGAGATAATTCTTTAGTTGCAAATAATCCTGCTGTGCCTGCCCTTTTGCTTCTTTTAAGGATAGATCCACTTTAGATGCTGAAAGTTGCATCGAGAGCAAAGATAGTTCTGTAATCATACCCAATCTATATTGCTCTGTATATTCATCAAGTTTTATTTTATTGATCCTGGACATCTCTTCCAGTAGATCCACACAGATTAAATCGTAAATACAGGTATAATATTTACTAAATGTGTTATAAATAGCAACCTGTTTTTCTATTTCATATAAAGATTCTTTATATTCAAGATTAGCAAGAGCCATATCTTTTGCTTTGAGTAAAGATAAACCATTATAAATAGGCTTTGATAAACCTATCCCAGCAGAATATGATGAACTTGAGCTACTACCAGTTGTTGTATTTATAGATGAAGAAAAAGATATTGAAGGGTAGTAAAGGTTTGCAAGCGCTTGATTATAATTTAGCTTTGCAAGTTCATATTCGTTTTTAGCTTTTAGAAGATCTGTGTTGCTTTTCATTGCTATATCTGTGGCATTATTAAAATCAATAGTCATATCAGTTTCATCAAAGGAAATAAAGATAATTGTAAAGAAAATTAGTAAAATAAATAAAATGATTCTGCAAGAATTTTTCTTCATAAATCTTTTCCCTTTTTTTGTCTTTAATTATTCAGGTTTTATCCACCAAATGCTTCTCTTCTAAAATTAGCTGATTTTAATCTTATAGAATAAAAAGCATACTGCATCAATTTATCCTATGAACTTTATTACTAAAATCTAAATAATAAAGATAAAATTATTTATTATTTCAGTATCTTTCGTCACATAAAATAATAATCAAATTTGTGGAAAATTTATGAAGAAAATGAGGATTTATGACGCTCCTGAAATAAGGCATAAATTTTAAAGTACTATCTAACAGGTATATCAGGAGCGCGTAAACTGCCTTGAAAAGGCCTAAATGGCTCTAACCTGCAAAAAGGAAAAATAAAAATTTAGTAAAACCTATCTTTTTGCAGGAGAGCCATTTATTCAAAAGATTTATTTTTTTTCGAATGCTAAAGTAATAGGACTATTATCCACCAATGCATTTATCATAACCATGAAACTACTAAGATCATTGAAATCTTTGTTAGATAAAATACAAAAAATGAATCTATTCTTTTTTGATATATTGAACTCATCGTCAGGAAGATAAGTTTGTTCAATCCGTGGCAGAAGCATGGTCTCAAAGGCTTCATCATCAGGTGCGTTTTTTTGCCAGAAAGAGATAAGAGAAGACATAGTATAAGGAACACCTTTCACATCTGATTTAAAAATTATAGCAGAAACTTTTATCTTTTTATCTTTATATACTTGTTTGTCAAAATCTAAAACAAAAACATTAAAATATTTTTTTTCAGATATTAGATCATTAGGATAAATGTAGGGTGTTGTTCCCTTTGTAAAACCAAAATAACTTAATATTTCATCTTTTGTAAGTAAAAATAGTGAAATATTATGCCTGGAAGTTTCCTCAGTGATTGGTGTCAGGAGAAAGCCTTTCATCTTAGATAGGTCATACTGAGGAAAGCAAGAAAATAGAGTGAAAAAAAGTATAATTATAAAAATTAAACAAAAAAACTTAAGAATAATTTGTTTTTTTTGCATAATTATTTCCTTAAAATATTAAATCTTTAAGATTTTAAGAATTAAAATAAAATATACATCTCTTAACTTTTCCTTTTTTTATAATAAACAAATAATTATCTAAAATAAAAAAAAGGTCGGCTTCAAAGCCGACCTAAAAATAAATGATAGGAAATATTAGTCAATTAAAAATATAAAACATAGTCGATTCTGATTCTTCCATCATAAGATGTTGAATAATCGTTGAGGTATAAATAGTATCTTGCTCTTAAGTATCCACCATTGAAGTTATAAACTATCTGTGGGATAAAACACATAGGAGCACTGCCTGTTGCAACTGACTGATAGTCAAAATAAAGAGCAAATACGAAATCACCAAGACCATATTGAACTCTAGCATTCATCCAATAAGATGCATCACCAACTGCTGGTAAATAAAGGTTAAAATCTAAAGCTGTAAAAAGACCGAACTCAAACTTATAAGCTGCACCAGCATAGATATAGTTGCCATCATCAGCTATATTTTCATATTTTACCTGAGCTGTTAAACCTTGAACCATTGTGAACTTGAAAGCACCATAAAAACCCATAACATTGTCTGATGAATCTGTATTAACAGAATCTGTTACATCAAGATCAAGTCCAGCATAAGCTGTACCAATGTTTGGAATCTTGTAAGCAAGGTTGACTTCAAAAAGAGATGCAAAGCTGTTATCGATAAGAGCAGCTGCTGTACCAGAAGCATCAACAGCACCCATATAAAGTGCTATAGAAAGGCCAGCTAATGGATAAACACCTAATATAAAACCATCTTTTCCACCAGTATAGCCAGTGTGGTATTGACCAAGACCATAACCTGTGGTATACCCATCACCAAAAACTGTGTATGCTGCAAGAGGAGTTGGTGAATAAACGGAGTTAATCTGGTTACCAGCATATAAGCTGATCATGCCATTGAAAAAATCAGCCCAAACAAACATGTAGTTCCATAAATAATCAGCGGCTGTATTAAAAAGGGCACCTCTGTAATAAAACCACTCGATCTCCATTTCAATACCATAGTTTAATCCATCGTAAGAAAGATCAAGATCAAAACCGTAGTAATCTCTGTTAAAAGTTGTACCAGCGCCACCATAAAGCATATTAAAATAAGAAGCGGTGAAGAAAGCACCGTACCAGTTGAGTGTTGGTTGAGCCTCTTCCTGTGCAAAAACAGGTAGAGCTAGTAAAAGAACTAAAGCGAGAACAAGGATAATTCTCTTCATAGAAATCCTCCATAATTTTTTGACTTGTGCACTTTTGTGCTTAATATACAAATACAACCATTTTTTCTGTTGTCAAGTCTTTTTTACAAATTTATCATAAATTTTTATCAATTTTTGATAAATATTAACATATAATTTTTTGCCTCACCTTATCTCCAATATTTTATTTATTCTTAAAGCCAATAAATAATTTTGGTTAAAAGAAAATTACTTAACTTAACAATCTACTTTCATCCATCTGGCAAGT
>JAAYUW010000169.1 GCA_012517545.1 Exilispira sp. | reverse complement strand
TTCAAACTTGCATATCAAAAATATAGGAAGAAAAGAAATATTAAACATCAATAAATATTAAAATAACACTATTTTTCGATACTCATATTTTTGGTAGACTTTATCACCTATTTTTATATTTGAAAGCAAGAAGTCATACAAAAAAAAGATAAGTTAACATCTGAAACATCTCTTCCAGCCTCAATAATATAAGAAAAGCAAATCATTTTAAATGAGTATTATAAAATTTGAAAAATAAATCTTATTTGATAATAATCTAAAAATCAGCATCCAGAATGTTTTCTAAAAATTTAACACTTTGTTTGAACTCTCTGAGTTTTTCTTCATAGAGTATATCTCTAAATTTACTTTTTATATCAAATTCGAATTTCCACTTTGGGAGCTTATCAATACATTTGTTTACTTCATCAATCTGCTTTTTAAGGAATTCTTTCCTCTCTTCTTTGCTCAAACATCCTAAAAACAGAACCTTTAGTTCAAGTCCATGACGATTGATCTGATTCCCTTTGAAAGGAACTTTAACCCAATCTTTGACTGCTTTTTTGCCTTCTTCAGTCATTGAGTAAATATCTTTAGGAATTTTACCGTCTGTTTCTTTTTTGCTAGAAAGCAATCCTTTTGATTCAAGTCTTTTAAGAGCAGGATAGATAGATCCTGGAGAAGCTGACCATCGGATTATGTAAGACTTGTCAAAAATTTTTTTAATGTCATAACCTGAAAAATCTTTTAATGAAACAAGTCCCAGGAGCACATATTCCAATTCTGTCGTTTTAATAATATCCTCCCATACATAGTGTATTTAACAATATACTTTTTATAAATTAATTCTTTACTTTTATTTGTCAATAGATATTTGCATTTTTTGCTTTTGTTGCTTAATTTAACCAGGTAACTTTATAAAAACACTCTGAATATCTCTATATGTTTAATTTCACAAATATCTGCTTGAATTACTTATTTCCTAATTGTTCTCGATCATTATTTTTGATTTTTCATCATCAAATATTCAAATATTATGTATTCCATTTCCAGGATTGTATTCTTTTGACTTCCGATTTTAGACTTTTTTACAAAATATTTTTAGCACTTTTGACCTATGATACATATATCCAATGTGTACTTATATACTCATATCTCCAGGTATACAAAATTTCTTCATCTGTCTGGATGCATGATCTCTGGCTATCGCTTTGATTTTAAGTTAAAATGATGCTTAAAAAATAATGACACAAAAAATCATACGTGTGTAACTAAAGATGCTCTGTACAGGAGTTTTTTATCCAGGTTTTTATAAATTTATTTAAAAATTTTGCAAAAGATTGTAATTATGATATTAAAAGATAGAGTATTAAGTCTTATTTATGGACTTTCGATTATATTTTATGCTTTCATACTTTTGATATTGTATTTATATTTTTGATGTAGCATTTATGATAATGAATGAATTTTTTCAAATAAGCATTACTTTATGAGGTAAAAAGATGCCATCATTTATTCAAATAGAGGATAGATTCTTGTTTCCTAAAGTTATAAGTGATAACAAAGTTGCCAGGTTATATGAAAAAGACACACGAAAGATCTTCTGCACAAGTCCAAAAAATTTCAAAGTTGTGCAGAAATTTCTATTGCTTAGAAAGGAAATGGAACCTCGGAAAAGGATTTATTATCTTTTTGAAAATTTATCTACAAAAAACTATGAGGATTATCCAGCATATCTTTTTTTATATGGTCAAAAGATGATTGCAAAAAAGCCTTTGATAACTCTTATAAAAGATAAGGAAGATCCTGAACTTATCAAAATATTAACAAAGAAAATGGAAAATTTGATGAAATTTAAAAATTCAAAGTCTATTATAGTAACATTCGATAACTTTCATCTCATTCAGTTTAAGCTGAAAGGGCAAAAACTTTTTCCAAAAGGACAAATTGATTATATTTACGGTATGAGAGGAAAGATACTATGGATTAATCTCTCTACTGAAACTAAATTTGTTGATTTTTCTGCTTTAAAATGCTTCGGGTCCATATATGATCCATTTATGACATGGAAAAGAAGCTTTTTAGAAAGTTATAACTGGATTATAATATGATTATACAACGTTTGGCACTGGTTTATATAGCTAATCCATGCAAAAGAAAACAGTGAAGTCATTATGATTGCCCTCATCTTTCATATAAATTAATAGTTTATATAAATAAACCACGCAAAAGAAAACAGTGAAAAACCTGCTTAAAACTAAAAACATCAAAAGGTTGCTAAACAAAAAATACTTAAAATTTCAGGTTTTCAATTTTATTGATAATATCCTATATTACACTTTTTGAATTATTCAAAAGATATTATAAATTTGCTTTAAATCAGGTTAATTGAGTATTTTGATGTTTTTTCCATGCTTGAAAACAATATAGTAAAGTTTATATCTCTTAACCTGTCATTTTGACTGTGTTAATCTCTTTCCGGACTTTTAATCCTTGACTTTATTGATTTTTTCATAAACTTTGTAATCAGGTTTCCTCTGGCTCTCAACTTTAGATTTTGACTACCATACTCTATACTGTTATTTCAGCATAAAATATTGAATTTCAAAATTTTGAATAAGTAAAATGGAAAAACAAATCAGCTGAGATTATAATATTAAAGAGGATATTTTATGATAAAAGTTTTAAAAAAAGATATTCCACTCTATGATAAAGAAATACTTCAAATGGGACTTGGACTTAATAATGGGGGTCTTGGGCTTGCAAAATTCATTGCACCGAAAGTTAAGAAACTTATCATAACCGATATCAAAACAAAAGAAGAACTTTTATCATCAGTTGAGCAACTCAACGATTTTAAAAATATAGAATATCATCTTGGTTACCATGATATTAAAGATTTTGAAAATGCAAGTATAGTATTAAAGGGAGCAGGGATAAAACTTACAAATCAATACATTCAGACAGCCATAAAAAATGGAGCAATAATTGATACAGATATTGGATTATTCTTCGAATATTCAGATTTCCCAATACTTGCAGTGACAGGTTCTAAAGGTAAATCCTCTACGACATCTCTTTTATTTACCATTATTTCAAATGCACTTGATGATGTGATCATGGGAGGAAATATCGCAATAAATCCTCTTTTGTACCTTGATCTTAAAAAAAGCATATCAGCTGCTGTACTTGAGCTATCAAGCTGGCAACTGGCTGATCTAGCATTGCATAAAAAATCCCCTCATATTGCTGTTCTTACCACGATTTTTCCTGATCATCTGAACTACTATGATTCTATGGAAGATTACTACGATGATAAGAAAAATATATTTAGATATCAAAAAGATGATGACTATGCAATTATCAATATTAAAAATAAATACCTCTTCACCAGCTTTCTTAATAAAGAAATACCTTCCACTATATTTCTAGTATGTAACTTCGACGAAAAAAATTTCAATGATAATAGCATTAATAATAATTACCCCGTTAAAAATAACCAGTATGATAATAACTTGAACGATAAAGGTTTGAATATTGAAAACACTAATAATAAATGCTCTAACAAAAACAACCTTGATGAAAAAAACCTGATAGATAAAAATTTGGATGGTGAAAACTCTTATGATAAAAGCCTTGATGAAAGGAATTTTGCAAATAAAAATCTAAATGAAACGAATATGATGGTCGAAAGAGAGTTAACCATAAGACAGTGTATTTCTTATCTGTCGGAAAAAAGCCCACTTCTCCTTGTTAAAAAAGAGGAACGGATATTCTTGTTTATAATAGATGATTTTTGTGAAAAGGTGAAGAACTTTTATGCTTCTATTGCTGAATACAATAATATAGTTGAAAATCTTGAGTCTCAAGATATAGAAAATTTCTTAGAACCCCTGGTTGATAAAAATATGATAAAAAAAATAAAGGTATTTCAACTAAGAGAACCATATAATGAAAATATCTTTGCAGAGCATGGCAAGACAAATATGTTACTGGCTATTGCTGCCTCAATCGCTTTTGACCTCAATATAGGTAAAATATTTGAGGGAATAAAAAAGTATGCTGGATTGCCTTATAGAATGCAGGTAGTTGGAAGAAAGAATAACATCGAGTTTATAAATGATACTACAGCTACGGTGCCAGAAGCTGTTGCAGCTTCGATACTGGCTTTAGCGAAAAGTAGAAACATCGTTTTGATAGCAGGTGGAGTTGATAAGAAGCTTCCTGCCAACTCCATGGTCCGGGCTATAGTTGAAAATGTGTGCAGGCTCTATTTGCTTGAAGGATCCGGCTCTCAGCTTATAGAAGATGAACTTTTAAATCTCAATTATTTAACTTTCGAATCTGGTTTTAGGGATCTAAAGCAACTTGTTGAAAAAATTTTTAATGATCTAAAAAAACAGGATGCAAATCTCTTTACAAACATTGACTTGAATAAACCTATAGCAATCCTGCTTTCTCCTGGATTTGCATCATTCAATCTATTTATAAATGAGTTTAATAGAGGTGATATTTTTAACGATGCTGTACAAAAGTTAATATCACAAAAATAAAATACACTAATCTTTTTGTTTTTTGCAATAAAGTTAAAAGCTGCTTAATAACTCTGAATTTTGCTTGATTGCATTTCTATTGATTTAAAGGATCTCGACTAACAGAAAGGAAAAATCTTAACTCATTGAACAAATTTGATTAAATTAAACAAAAAACAATCTGTTCATTTTCTTATATCAAGCATGTTATTGCAATCTAACATCCAGGTATTGCCTGAAAACTGTGGTTTAATATTTTTTATCTCTCTTCTTGCAAAAAGATACAGCTTTTTGCAATCGAGGGGAATATAGAAAAAAGATTTTAAAACCATTTTATCGATTGATTTGTAAAAATTACCCGGATTTTTTAGCAATAAAATATTATTTTTTAAAATGTATTTTTCAATTTTATGAATATTTTCATCTTTTATCTCTTCAGTTGAAAGCCAGGAAATATTTTCATATTCATTTGACATGAAAAAATCAGGATCAAAAAAAATAGGATAATCCATGGGAAGAGCCGTAACAAGCATATCCCAGTTATTTGTGGCATATATTCTCGCTATAATACTGTTTAATGATTCAATAAAAAGGTCAAAATTCAAACCATTTTCTGTCAAAGTTTCATAAATTCTGGTACTTAAAGAGTTTGAAAATTCGTCATCTACTATTGAATAAATCGAGATTGTGCTTATTTCTTTTGTATTCTCATTTATTTCAGCAGGATTATCTTTATTTTCATCTTCCTTATAATATGAATAAAGTTCTGAGATTCTATTTTTAAAAGATCCTGATACATATTTCTCCTTTTTTACAATAAAGGAACTTGAAATATATTTGAAAGATGAAAATTGCTTATATAGCATTTCATATATAAGCTGTCTAAACCTGATATCATTGTTAAGTCTTCTAGCAAAAGTGTTTGGACTATTGTAGTTAAATAAAAGTATATAAACTGACTGAGGATCATTTATTTCATAACTTTTTATGCTTCGAAATTCCCTCAAAAAGTTGTGATCTTTAAAATCACCAAAGCAGATATCTATTTTCCCATTGACAAGCTGGGTAATTATTTCTGAAGAATTTTGAAAAATATCGAAAACCAGCTTCTTTTCGGCAAAATTTTTATTTTGAGCCCTTGCATTATTGATTGAAAGAACAATATTTTCATCACAAATTGAGTCTAATTTCCATATCCCGGTTGAAAATAAATCGAGATTATTTATATTATTATTCACCGGTTTGGTAGCATAATTGTATATGTTTGCAAAGTTTTTCTGTATACTTTCAAAATTTTTTGGGCTTAAAACCGGAAATACAAACAGAGAACTGACTTTTTTAATATTTGAGTTCAATTCTTCATTATCCTGAAAGTTGATCATCAGGTAATCTTTGTCATAACTTATGTTCAATGATGAGATATCGAAAGGTTCAATAAGGTTATTTTCTTCTTTTAATTTTGAAAAAAATGAAAAGTACGTTGATAAATATTCTGAATCTATTGAATCTCCATTTTGATCTTGTATATTTTTTCTAATTCTGATCATCACTCTATCTTTTTTTATTGAAAAGGAACTTGCAATCTCCGGGATATATTTCATCTTATTTTGCGAAAGGCTGAATAGTGAACCATGAAGCAAATTCGATATGATTCTTTCTTCATAACTTGTAGCTGTAAAAGGATTGACAGTCTTTATCTGATTAATACCAATATGTATCGGTTCAATACCTGCTTTTCTCTCACATCCATATAAAGAAAAAATGATTGATAAAAAAAACAGAAATAGTAAACAAAGGATATATTTTTTTATAAAAAATGAATATTTAAATTTCATATCATGCCTTGATTTATATTTAGTTGCTCAAGATTTTTTTCAAACTTTTTTATAAGAAGAGTTTTGTTGATATCCCATACAGGGGCTATTGTCCCTGGTTCGAAATCTGAAAAAAGTCGGAAAATAGCAATATCTGACTTTAAGTATTTTATGCATTGGCTTAATCTATCTATGTAATCTTCATAAGATAAAACCTTTTGAATACCTCTTTCATAATATTTTAATATTTCGGTATTTTTCATGATATATAAATTATGAAATTTTACTCCATTTATTGAAAGATTTGAAATAAATTTTATAGTTTCAATATTTTCTTCTGCTGTTTCATCAAGTAATCCAAGTATTACATGAGCTATAACCTTTATATTGTTCTTTTGCAATTTTTCAACTGCTATTTGAAAACTTTTTTTATCATGCATCCGGTTTATATAGTTTAAAGTCCTATCATGAATAGTCTGTAAACCAAGTTCAATCCATATATCGTACTTCTTACTGTATTTAAAAAGAAGATTCACAACGTCATCCAAAAGACAATCCGGTCTGGTTCCAAGGAAGATGCCATCGAAATCTGCCAGTGAAAGGGCATAATCGTATATTTCAGCAAGATTTTCAGTTTTATCATATGTATTTGTAAAAGCTTGAAAATAAATATATAAAAGCTTTTTTCTCTTTAATCCATTTTCATAGAATCTCAAAATATTCTGGTTTCTCTTGAAATATTCATCTACTTGAAGTTTTATAAGATTTTTTCTTTCCCCTATATTATATCTAAAATTATAAAGATTTTCCTTTGCTATAATATTAGATAATAAAGATGCTTGCACCGGTGAAAGCGAACCAGAAGCAGAGCAATATATGCATCTTCCTGGACAGAAAAATCCAGCATCAATGGGAAGTCTTTGAAAAGATTTGCCATATTTTATCTTGAAATAATTTGAAGCAGAAAGATATCTATAATTTTCCATCTTGAATAAAAATCTTATTTTAAGGTAATATCAGTAATATTTGAAAGATCTGGACTTGAAAGTTCCTCTTTTGGAGCATCACTTTTTGAAGGATCGTTCACACCATAGATATGAGAAGAAATATCTTCACTCTGTTCCTTTTCAAACTGAGCAGCTATTTGCTTAAGGATATCACTTTGCTGTGAAAGATTTTGTATAGAACCTAACATCTCTATAAGAAGTTCAGAATTCTGTATGACAAGAGTATTAACATCTTCTATCTCGTCGTGAATCGACTTTGTGACATCTGTCTGCGTTGTGATCTTGGAATCTATCTCTTCTATCTTTGATGCCGTATCTTTAATGCCTTCTATAATATCATTTAATGCCGTTTGAGCTTCATTTGAGAAATTTACTCCTTTAGTAACACTTTTTATAAGCCTTTCGACTGTATCTGTTATCTTTTTAATGGCAGAGGAAGAGTTTTCAGCAAGATTTCGTATCTCAGATGCGACTATAGAAAAACCTGCTCCTTCAGCTCCGGCTCTTGATGCTTCAATAGAAGCATTCAAAGCGAGAAGATTTGTTTCATCAGCAACATCAGCTATAAAATTTGCAACCTCATTAATTGCAGTAGATGCAGTAGATATCTCGTTCATAGATTGAATAAGGTTTTTTATAGATTCTGTGGATTGAATAATCTTTTCACGGTTTACCTTTGATAGCTCTTTTGCAGCAGAAGCATACTCTTTAATAGAATCAGCAATAGAACTAAGCTCTGACATTGACTCAGTAATCTTAGCTATATTATCTCTTTCCTCTTCTATTCTCTGGCTAATATTTTCGGAAAACATTGCTAAGGTATTTGCATTCCCATTAATATCAAGAACTGAAAACTCGATCTTCTTTAAAGTCTCACCAAGGAAGTTTATAAAATTGTCAAGACTTTTCTTTATGGATATTGCAGCAGCACCTTCGATATCTATGGTTTCAGCGGTTAAAGAACCTTTAGATATTCTATCAATAGTGTCATTAATCTTTTTGAGAAATTTTCTATCTATAAGAAAGTTGATAAAATACATAACAGAGGCAAGCAATATAGAACCTATGGCTATTATAAATATTGATGTAACACTGACCACAACCCCTTGCATGTTAAGTGCTAAAATGATTATAAACGAAAAAACCAATGCTGTAACAATAAATAAAATCAACTTAAAAATATTTATATCACGCATCATGAATCCTTATATTTAAATAATCGTCAAAAATATATCTATAATTAAGTCCTGCGATCTCTTTTTTATATTTTATAACTTATTTCCCTAAATTCAATAGCATTTTTTTTGCTTTTTACTTCTTTTCTTTGCACAGTTTGACTTTATAAACAATTGAAAAACTTATTTTTTTTAAAAATTTGCATAATTAAATAATTTTGTTAATCTTCTAACACACAATAATTCTTGCAATTATTTTCACTATTCATAAAATACAAAAAAAATGCTTTGCTTTATAAGCTTTGCCTTCTAAAATAGAAAATAAAATCTACTTTATGATGATCTTTTTTTAATTTATAAAATTCAAATAAAGAGGAGTTAAAATGAATGTCAAAGAACTAAGATCTTTACTTGAAAAGGAACAAGTTTTATCAGTTGATCTAAAATTCATCGACCTTAACGGAGAAATCAGAAAAGTTACAATATCCAAAGATGAAGTAACAGAAGATCTTATGACTGAAGGGATAGGATTCGATGGTTCTTCGGTTACTGGCTTTAGAAAAGTATCTGCTGGTGACCTTGTTTTGATACCAGAGCTTGATACTTTGCATAAGGATCCATTTACCCAAACTCAGGTTTATTCTCTTATGTGTATGATTAAAGAGGCTGACACACGAGAACAGTTTGTTGACGATCCAAGATTTGTCAGTAAAAAAGCCGTTAAATTCTTGAAGGATTCAAATATTGCTGATGAGGCATATTTCGCTCCAGAGTATGAGTTCTATCTTTTTTCAAAGGTATCGTATGATACAAAATCGTATTATTCCTTCTATCACCTGGATACTGAAGAAGGTTATTGGAACAACGATTTCACATCAGAAAATGATTATCTTGCAATACCACAACATAAGGGGTACCATAGAGCTCTACCTATGGATAGATACTTTGAAGTAAGATCCGATATTATCAACACAATGGATAAGATGAATATCAAGTTCCGATATCATCATCACGAAGTTGGCGGTCCTTCGCAACATGAGATAGAAGTTCCTCTAACCCCTTTATTCCTAGCTTCGGAAAATTGCGTCTGGATTAAATATATTGCTAAAAATATTGCTCGACGATATGGTCTTTTTGCGACATTCATGCCAAAACCTTTGTCAGCAGATGCTGGTTCTGGAATGCACTGCCATATTCAACTTAAAAAAGGTGGAAAAAATATCTTTTATGGAAATGAATATGCCGTATTATCGCAAGATGCATTATACTTTATAGGTGGTATACTTCATCATGGTCCTGCTCTGGCTGCTTTAACAAATCCATCTGTTAACTCCTATAAGAGGCTTATCCCTGGGTTTGAAGCTCCAACGAACCTATTTTTCTCACTTGGGAACCGTTCCGCTGCTATTCGTATACCAAAATATGCGACCAGCCCTGAGGATGCAAGATTTGAGTTTAGAACCCCTGATGCTACATGTAACCCATATTTTGCATTTCCTGCTATATTGATGGCAGGGATTGATGGTATACTCAATAAGATTGACCCACGTAAGCTTGGCTATGGTCCATTTGACTTCAATATCCACGATCTTTCAGCCGATGAGATTAAAAAAATTAAGTCCATTCCATCCAGTCTGGAAGGCTCTTTGAATGCTCTTGCAGAGGATCATGATTTTCTTTTAAAAGGCGATGTGTTCTCTAAGAATTTTATAGATGCCTGGATAAATACAAAAACAAAGGAACTGGATCTATTCAGAGGTGCTATTGATCCTCTTGAATTTAAAATGTACTTTGATTGCTAAATTTGTATTTATTCGCTTTTGTCTTGACAAATAAAGGTTTACCTGTATTTTATTTTTGTGAAAACAATTTTAATAAAGAGCTTTTCTGAATATTCTGTGGCTTTAAAAGAATCTTCAAAAGAAGTCCGCTTCTATATACTTGGGAACCTTTTATTTGGCATAGGTGTTAATCTTATAGCATTACTTTTCAACCTCTACTGCCAGAATTTATCCTTCTCTGAAAGTTCTATAGGGAAGTTACTTTCCTCAAAAGCTCTTGGATCAGCCCTTGTAACTTTACCAGCGGCATTTCTTCTGTCAAAGATAAATTTGCGATTATTATTTATGTTTATTCCTGTAATTTCGAGTTTACTTTACTTTGGACTCACACTCACAAGTGACTTTTATGCTATCTTACCTCTAACATTTCTAACAGGAGCATTTTCAACTTTTTTTTCAGTTGCTAATGGTCCTTTTATTATGAACAATACTTCTGAAAAACACCAGGTTCTCTTTTTCTCTCTTAACGGAGCCCTGGGGATGTTTACAGGTATGATAGGTAACTTTATTGGTGGATTTCTTCAGGACAGCTTTCTATTTCTAACAAAAAATGAAATTTTATCTTATAGGATATCAATATCTATAGGAGCTCTCTTTATCCTTCTTTCAATAATTGCATTTTCTAAAATAAAACTCGCCACTTTGAAGAGAAGTGAGAAAAAAACAATTTTATCAATTTCAAATCCAGTTATATATATAAAACTTATCCTGCCAACTCTTTTTATAGGTATTGGCGCAGGGCTAACCATTCCCTATATAAACTTATATTTTAAAAATGTATTTCATATGTATGATTCTCTTATAGGTTTAATTTATGGAATAAGCCAGGCTTTTACATTTATTGGTATTATGCTTGGACCACTTATTGCAAGGAAAGTAGGCAAACCAATGACAATAGTTGTTACTCAGGCTCTCAGTATTCCATTTATTCTGATATTAACTTATATAAAAAATCCTGTTTTTGTTGTCCTTGCATTTTTTATTCGAGGTACACTTATGAATATGGCTTCCCCTCTATCGGATAATTTTGCACTCGAAAATGTTCCAAAAGAAGAACAATCTTTTTTGAATGCGCTTAAAATGTTTACATGGACCGGCTCATGGATGATCGCAGCAAGGATTTCTGGTTCGGTTATAGAGAAAGATGGGTTTTCGCGATCTTTTACTCTTACAGCTATCCTGTATGCTATATCAACAATTTTTTACGCAATCTTTTTTCTTCTACCTGCAAATAGTTTTAAGAAAAAAAAAGAAAAAACCGAATAATCTTTTATATATTTTATATTGCTACTTTTTTGTATACGAATTATAATGAAGTTGCTGGGTAATAAAATGATAGTTGGAATTGGTACTGACATAGTTGATATAGATCGATTTTCTGCTTCACTTGAAAAAGAAGGATTCATCGATAGATTATTCACAGAAAATGAACAAAAACAAGCTGTGAATTACTCTGAAAGCAGAAGAGATGAATATTTTGCTGGAAGATTTGCTCTAAAAGAATCTTTTTATAAAGCAATTGGCACAGGCATAAGAGTTCATTCACTAAAAGATGTGGAAATTTTATACGATTCTTTTGGGAAACCAATCCTCTTTCTCAAAAATATGCTTGCAAATATGTTCCCTGTTGAATTTTATTCTATACACGCAACTATTGCTCATGAAAGAAAATATGCAATAGGCTTTGTTATAATTGAACGAATAAGGTAAATTTTTATTCTGACTACCTATGATAAATATTACGCAAAAGGTTTATTATGTCTGAACTGGAAAATCTGGAAGAAGAACAAGCCGAACCTGCTGGTTTTGAGTCAAAAGTTTCATTTTTTGCAAAAGAACAAACTGTTTGCCCAATATGTGAGGAAAAGTTTAACATAGAAAGAATGCTTTCTGGTAGAGGCAGACTAAACGCTGGTAAATTAACCGATGAACTTCGAAGATTATATATACCGACCCCTAAATTTGGTAAGGTAAATCCTCTCTACTACATTATCATTACCTGTCCAAATTGCTTTTATAGCGCTTATGAGGCTGATTTCAAAAACACACCTCACTCAAACCTTGATAGATTACGAAATGATATTGTAAAGAGAAAAAAATTTGTTTATGACACATTTGGCATGGTAGATTTTAAAAAACCAAGGACGATTTTAGAAGGACTTGTATCTTTTATAATGGCTCAATATTCATATGCATTTTTCCCGACAAAGGTTGCTCCTACTACGAAAATAGCCCTTTCAGCCTTGCGAGCTGCTTGGCTTTCCTCCGATCTTGAAGGTGAAACAAAAGATAGTTTTTATAGTAATTTAAAAGATAATCTTTATTTTAAAGCATATGAATACTATGCAAAAGCATATAATCTCTTAAATAGTGGAAAAGAAAATGTTGAGGCTGCTGGAAATCTTGGCCCTGATCTTGATAAAAATTATGGATTTCATGGCTTTTTATATATATACGGGATTTTACTTTACAAATATGGGCTTAAAAAAATTCAATCAAAAGATGAACAACTAAAGCTTGCCAATGAAGCTAAAATTATTGTTAGCAGAATATTCGGCTCTGGTAAATCAAGTAAAGATAAAAATGTATTTTTTCTTGATATGGCAAGAAGTCTCTACGATGCCTATGCTAAATTCATAGCTTCAGGTAATTTATAATTAATCTTAATTATGGAAAAATCTAATAATAAAATTTTTGAACAAGATTCTTCAGGTCTGTTCTCTTCAGAACTATACTATTATAGAGCCTCAATAGCCTATTCTGGAAAAGAATTTTATGGCTTTCAAGTTCAGGAAAATCAAAGATCAGTTCAACAGGAAATAGAAAATGTTCTTTTACAAATAAATAAAAAGAAAAAAAATCAGACTGATATAAATAGTTTTGTTGAAAAAGAGTTATTCCGAATAAGATATGCTGGCAGGACAGATAGAGGAGTGCATGCAATAGAAAATGTTATATCTTTTGCGCTAAAAAAAAATTTTGAGCCCGATAAGTTAGAAAAAATTTTCAACAACATTTTATGTCCCTCAATAAGGTTATATAACTGCAAAAGAGCCGATAAATCTTTCAATCCAAGATATGCTGCTATTGAAAGAGTTTACCTTTATCTTATTTATAGTGGAGAAAAATTAAAACCATTTTTAAAAGATCTGTCATTTTTTTATAAAGATAAGATCGATATTTTTAAACTTAATGAAGCTTTGTCAATTTTTCAGGGTGAACATGATTTCTCACTATTTACAACATCTCTTGAAAAAAGAAACCCAATTAGGAAGATATACTTTGCTAAAGCTTACAATAATGACGATTTTAATCATATACTTATATCAGGTAAATCTTTTTTGCATAAACAGGTAAGGTTTATTATCGGTTGCTGTTTTTCTTACCTTAAGGGAAAAATAAGCCTGAACGATATTGAAGCTTACCTAAAGCCGGCAGCAAGAAATAAATTTAAATTGGAATTTTCTCGCAATATTGAGGTTTTTCCTCCTGAGGGACTTTATCTTTATAAGGTAATTTTCCCGGATGATAAAAATGAAGACATTTACAGTTTCTCTTTTCAAAAGTCACTTTTTTAAAAAAATATTTATAAAGCTACAAATAATAATTGACTTAAAGGTTAAAAATAATATCTTTTACTAAACTTTAATGCAAAAGTATATTTAGCTCTTCACTATAGTACACAACAGCCCTGCAACTTTTATTTAAAGTCTTTTCCGTGACTTATAGCTTTTGCATAGAAACTTTCCACATGAATAAGAAACTTTAAATTCTTTATTGTGCAAAGTATAAAGCTTATTATTCTTAATAAACTGGTATGGAGGCAATATGTCAAAGACATCTATTACAGAAATCATTGAATCAGAGATTGATACTGTCCTTGCTGAAGATATCGATTTTAATGGAGAACTAAAGTTCAGCAAATCTCTTATGATCAAAGGGAAGTTCGATGGTAAAATAAATGCAGATGGACATCTTTTTGTTGGTCCTAATGCTTATATTAAAGCCGAAATAAGAACTGGCAAACTTACATGCTATGGTAAAATAGATGGTAATGTTTTTGCGAAAGAAAGAATAGAACTTTCAAATGAATCTGTTCTTAATGGTGATATATCCACTCCAGATATAGTTATCGAGTCTGGTTGCAAGTTCAATGGTAAATGCATCATGGATGAAAAAGCTCAACCACAGATTAAACAAACTACTACAAATCCTAATCAATTCGAGAAAAAAAGTGAACCTGAAAAAAAGTAAACCATTGTTAACTTAACTTGATATTTTTCGATGTATTATGACTTCTTAATTTTTTTTCGTTAAATTCCTCCCAAACGTAATGCTTTCGATTTTGAACTATAATAATATCTTTTTTTAATTTTCGACCTTCAACCTATATTCATTGTCATATTTATTCCCGAACTTTCGACTTTACTGTATTGATAAAGTTATTTTTCCAGACTCTGGACTTTTGACTTTCGACTGTTGATTGTAATATAAAATATTCTTAATTTATATTTTAATATTTATTATCCGAATCTTAAATTATGAAAAAAAAGATTACAATTCGTAAAATCTTTTATGGAATAAGTTCATTTTTTTCAAAAACAATCGTTAAAATTTCCCTTCTTTTACTTTCAATTATATTTATTTTATCTATCTTGATATTTTTTATCGAATATGGCAAAAATCAGGAAATAAAGAGTTTTTTTGACTCTATTTATTATACAGTTGTTTCAATAACTTCAACAGGTTATGGAGATATAACATCTCAAACAATGCCTGGAAGACTAGTTATAATGCTGGGAATAATAGCTGGCCTTTTGACGTTATCATTATTTACAGGTACTTTTGCCTCAATTTTTGTTGATATACAACTGAAACGACAGAGAGGTGATCTTGTGATAAAAAATATTAAAAATCATTTCATTGTTGCTGGATGGAAAACTGATTTTATAGGACTTTTGACTCAGATATTAATTATGAACAATGAACTTGAACCATCAAATATTGTTTTAGTAAATAATGAAACGCCTGAGACAATGCAACTTGTCTTATCTGAACCAAAATTTAGTGGAATAAACTATCTTCATGGTGAGTACTTCGATGAAAATGTGCTAAAAAAAGCTTCCTGTAGAACTGCAAAAGAACTTATCGTTCTTGCAGATGACACAGGAAGAATATCTCAAAGCGAGATTGATTCAAAGACTGTCATAACCGTTTTAACTGCAAAATCCTTAAACAAGAGTATTTATACCTGTGCTGAACTTTATGATGAGAAGTTTTCTTCTTATTTGAAAAAATCATACTGTGATGAAATAATACTATTAAAAAATACAACTCATCTTTTAATATCTCAAGCTTCGATGAGAAAAGGGTTTTCTCAAATATTTGAAGAACTTATTAATCCTAAAAAAGGGAATCAACTTGTTTCAGAACTTATTTCAGAAAAATTTCATGGAAAACCATATAGAGAACTTTTTAATGAACTCTCTCAAAAAGAGTTTCTTCCTTTAGGAATAGTAGAAAATGCTGGGAATGTCTTTTTAAGAAAGAAAAATGCTCTTAAGGAAGCACAAAAAACACCTGATATGGGTAAGCTTGTAAACAACTTAAAAAGCATAAAAGAACTTAAGGCAAATGACCCAATATTTAACCCACCTTTAAGCTATATAATTAAGCCTGAATCAGCAGTTATATATTTTACTCCCATCAAAATAAAGGAAAATTTGTAATTTAGATTCATTATCAAATTAATAGATTTTTTTGTTTACCAATGTGTGTTGTAGTTTAAGTAGTAGTTTAGCAGAGTTACTTATAGGAAACCTATATTTTTAAGGAAATCATATGAAAAAAATAGATTTGCCAATTCAAGATAAGATTGACAAAATATCTAAGGTTCACCTTTTTGAGAACTTAACCAACTCTGAAATAAAAGGAATAGCTCAAATCATGACTTCAGAATTTTATGAAGACGGTGAGATAATAATAAAAGAAGGTGATATCGGTGATTGCTGCTATATTTTACATAATGGTATTGTAACAGTATTGAAAGAAACATTTGCAAAAGAACAATATGCTGTGGCTCAAATAAATGAAAAGGACAACGCATTCTTTGGTGAAATGGCTTTAATAGACAAAGATGCTAGAACGGCAACAATAAAAGCTTCAACAGAGGTAACAGTCCTTGTTTTAAGTTCTCTTGACTTTGAGAACTTTGTCGAACAAAATTATAAAAGTGGGTATTATATTCTTAAAGCCATAGCTAAAAATCTAATTCAAAGACTAAAGGGAGCAAATAGAGATATTGCAACGCTTTTTGGTGCGCTTGAAGAAGAGATAGAAGAGGAAAAATAAATAATTGATTCTTTAAAATAAACTAAATTTCACAATAACTTTTAAGATCAAATATCTCTTTACCTATAGTTGTAGAAGCTCCATGACCCGGATAAACTTTTATATCATGGGGAAGCATGATAACTTTTCTTAAAGATGATATCATCTTTTTAGGATCACTTCCTGGAAGGTCTGTCCTTCCAATCGCAGATGCAAAAACAGTATCACCTGAAAAAAGTATTTTTTCCCTGTAAAAATATACGAGTATTGAGCCTTCCGTATGCCCAGAAGAAAGCATAAGTTTACAACCATCAAAAAGTTCATATTCATCTTCTGCAAACCAGGATATTTTATCTATAGGCTTAAAGTCAATACCTATAAAACCGGCTCCATTTTGCTCTGGATCATTTAAACCATCATAGTCATTCTTATGTATAATCACTTTTGGTTCACCTTCAATGACATTCATAACATCGTGAAAACCAAGGATATGATCAATATGGTGGTGAGTTAGTATAATGTAATCAAGTTTTTTTCCCTTTAAAAAAGAAATCAACTCCTCATCACCAAAACCAGGATCAATACAAATATTTTTATCTTCATAATTTACACAATAGCAATTTGTATCAAGTGCTCCAACTATAAATCGTTTAATTTGCATAAAAACTCCCTTTTTAAAAGATAATTTTTAAATTTGATTCCCAGCTTAATAGATTAATCTTTTCGTGAATATCATCTAAAAGTCTCTTTCTATCTTCATCATTTTTTGGTAGTTTTTCAAAGATATCTTTAGCCTCTCCTTTCAAAATAAAATGCTCAATTGTATCTCTATCTTCTTTATCAAGTTCCAAAAATGGCAGCATTGAGTTGCTCTCTTTGATATATTTTTCATATGTCGATAGAAATTTGATTGATTTTTCATCAGTAGTATTTAAATATTCTTTTTTCGTAAAATCTGAAAAATCAACTATTACAAATGGCCTATTTTTCTGTTTATCCCATATGTACTCAAGAAGATATGACGAACCGCAAGCCCTTGATATCAAAGCCAAAGAACCATATGGAAGGGTTTCAAGTTGTGCTATGCCAAATGGTTCGTATATTGAAAATCCTATTTCTGCATCGGAAGCGACTCTTAGATCAAATAATGTAGCATCTAAGGGTACCCTCTGGCCACACTTTCTAGTATCAAATCCGAATTGATTGATAAAAAGTGCTTTTATAGCTCGAGATTTGGCATTAAATATTTGAATATGATCATAGATGGTTTCCTCATATCCTATACAATCAGGCCAGCCATTTTTATGCAAAACAGGCCAGCCATATTCGGCTTCCATCCTTTTAACATCTGAACTATTCCTTCCTGTTCCAATAAGCGAGGAAAGCAATATATATGCACCTTTAAGACCCTTTTCATAAAAATATTCATCAAGAAATTCAAGTAATTTGATATCCCGCCATATCCCTTTTGAGATTACAAGTCTACCAACATGGGTAAGTAGAACATCAAATTCAAAATTGTAAAGCGACTCAATGTATTTCAATATTTTAGCTCTGCTCGCTTTTTTGCTTTCCCAATCTATCCTTTGAAAACTAACACCATTGTATGTTACCAGAACTTTTTTTTCATCAACATTTTTATTTAGAAAAAGATACTCTTCTTTGACAAGATCTGATACTGCAAAAATGCCATCAAAATTGACAGTTTGCTTCACTAGAATTGTTCTGTAGCTTTCCATTATTTGAGGAAAAATATCTTCCATTGAAAGATTTTGAATCCTTGCATTTTTAAGTATATTATAAAAAGCAATATCGTGCCCTTCCAGACTTTCCGTAACTTTTCTTGCTGGTGAAATCTCGTGAGCCCAGAATATTGTTTTATTTTTTCCGCTTAGATATTTATTTCCATCCAGTAAAACCTGAAGACAACAAGGGATCCCCATGTATTCATGCGAAAAATGATGATATAGATCCCCATCCGGATATAATGCACCTATTATCTCAAGATAACAAACACTTATACGTAAATATTGTTCATAGTCCCAATCCTCATATTTATCTGATTGAATCTGAAATTTTTCCCATAAAACATATTTGGTAATATCGATAAAGGATTGCTTCATCTTATTGATATTGACAAGTAGTAAATCCACCTCATTTGTTTTATTTATATTGAACTCATTGGCCAGCATCCTTTTTCCATAGATTATATCTATACCATACTTATCTATAATATTTGCAAAAATTTCATGATAATTACCCTTATCAAAATAGTCAGCATTTGAATACAAAACTTCACCACCTCTCCCAAGTTTTGAAAATAAGTCAGATGATGAGTAAAACGCTGGACCATATAAAAGTGTTCTATCGTAAAAACTCTTGTAGTTGTCCGCTGTACATGCACCTGAGATGACAGCTCCGATTCCACCAATTTTTTGAACTGCCTCATGAGTTATATGTATTGCATACTTCATTATTTTCCCCATAAATTTTTTATTTAAAACTATTTTAATATACAAATCAAAATAAAGCCAATTTCATAATTTTTAATTATATTTTTTTGTTTAGATGAAAAACTTTTTATTTTAGATTTTTATAATCTTTACCCGGACTTTAGACTTTGGACTGTTGTATCTTTAAATCTTACTTATGATCTTATAGGTAAAGATCTAACAAATAGAATAACTATTTTGTAAGAATTTATAAAAAATTAATCTTAAGCCATAGGAAAACAATTTTATAATTTAAGGAAATCTTTATTTTCAAAGAATTACAAAAAAATATGAATTAATTATTGAAATTTTTAAGATAAGCTATATGATAATTAGGAATTATTTTTATAAAGATTCTTTATTGTTTTAAAATATAAATTCTATATAATGCCATATGGAGGGAAGATGAAAAGTATCCTTATAATCGATGATAGTGAAGATTTATTGAGTTTATTAAAGTATGCATTTGATACAAAATATAAAGTATATACATGTTCTAGTGGGAGAAAAGGGCTTTACTCTCTTTTGAATAATAACCCTGATCTTATCTTGCTTGATATTATGATGCAGGGACTTAACGGACTCGATGTACTAAAACTTCTAAGAACCGATCAATTCACAAAGAACAAACCCATCTTTATAATATCAGCTATGGTTGAAGATTCTATTATTAATAAATGTAAGGAGATGGGCGCAAATGCTTTTATAAAAAAACCTTTTCAAATTCAAAAATTAAAAGAATACATTGATGATTATTTTGAAAAAAACTATGTAAGCAAAGAATTTCATATAATGTAATAGCTTTTTTATAAATTTTATCTATTGAACTATTTCAAATATTTCTTGAATAAATCCGATAAGAAAATCTATTTTCTTTTGCAGTGTATCAAAGTTATTCACTATCTCTATCTTATCTGATATTCTCTGATCAACAAAAACAATCTTTTGCTCAAGGTATTTCATAAGTTTGTCTATATTTATATTGGCATTCTCAAAAATTACACTTATATATTCTTTTGACTCAAGAATACGAATGATATTTCTCTTTTGACAGAGTATCCTTATATTTGTTATGGTTAGAAGGTTAGTAAGTTCAATAGGAGCGTTTTTTAATATATCAATATTTTTCTTTTTAAGAGATTCCAGATCCTTTTCATCTTCACAACCAAGCAGTTCCTCATAAAATGCTATTTTCTCCTTTTTTGATAAACCCAAAAAATCCGGTATTCCAGTTTTTATCTGCAGCTCAACTTCAGAATTTGATTTAAACTTCTTTTCCTTTTTTTGAAGTTTGTTAATAGCTTCATCAAGTAGTCTTTCATACAGATGATAACCTACAAGGCTTATAAAACCTGATTGTTCTTTTCCAAGAATATTGCCAGCACCTCGAAGTTCAAGATCTTTAAGAGCAACCTTATATCCGCTACCAAGTTCACAGTAATCTGTTATTACCTGTAACCTTTTTAAAGCAATCTCAGAAAGAAAATACTCTTCTGGATAAAGAAGGTAAGCATAGGCTTTTTTAGATCTTCGCCCTACTCTTCCCTTTAGTTGATAGAGATTGGAAAGTCCAAAAAGATGTGCATTATCTATTATTATTGTATTAACATCCGGGATATCAATACCTGATTCTATTATCGAAGTTGAAACCAGAACTTTTTGATCTCCATTTATAAAACTATTAACATTAGATTCAAGTTCATGCTCAGACATCTGTCCATGAGCATAAGTTATCTGCAGGCTATCTTTAAATATCTTTTTAAGATGCATAACAACATTTACTATCGTTCTTACTCTATTATGAACATAAAAAACTTTTCCACCTCGTTGAATCTCAAAGTTTATTGCACGCTTAATTATCTCATCACTCATAGGTTCTACAAATACTTCTACCGGGACTCTCTCCTCTGGTGCAGTATTTATTATTGAAAGAGGTCTTATTCTTGAAAGAGCCATATGCAAAGTTCTTGGTATAGGAGTTGCCGAAAGTGAAAGCAGATCTATATCTTTTTTAAGTTTTATAAACTTATCCTTGTGCTCAACACCAAATTTATGCTCTTCGTCGATTATCAAAAGCCCAAGCTTTTTAAAATTAACCTCTTTCGATAGCAACCTATGAGTACCTATCAAAATATCAAGCTCCCCATTTAAAGCCATACGGATGTATCTATCCTGTGTGCTTGCAGGAATGAGTCTTGATAAAATTCCAACAGTAACTCCAAATTGCTTCATTCTCTTTGAAAATGTTTCATAGTGTTGATCCGCTAAAATTGTGGTTGGACATATCAAAGCTACCTGATATCCATTTAATACAGCCCTGTATGCTGCTCTCATAGCCACTTCTGTTTTCCCAAATCCTACATCACCACATATAAGCCTATCCATAGGGTATGGCTGAGTCATATCGAGCAAAACTTCATCTATGGCTTTTTGTTGGTCGTAAGTTTCCTTATATTCAAAACTATCTGCAAAAGCTTTCTCCATATCGTCAAATTTTTTAAATTCTATACCCTTCAATGATTTTCGCATTTCATAAAGTTCAAGAAGCTGCTGTGCGTATACAAGTATATCTTCCCTTGTTCTGGTTAATGTTTTCTTCCAGCTCTTGTTAGAAATACTATCCAAAGTTGGTCTGGCAGAACCAAAACTTATGTATTTTTGTATGAGGCCAATATTTTCGATAGGAAGATAGATATGTTCTGAGTTTTTGTATCTTATTTGAATATAATCCTTCTCTTCATTTAATATATTTAGTCTTTTCAATCCTTCATATACGCCTATACCATGATGAATATGAACAACATATTCGCCTGGTTTTATGTCAAGAGTTGATTCGATAAATTCAGTTTGAAAAGATCCGGAAGATTTCGAATGAACTCTATATTCAATAAGCTCATCAGGAGTATAATAATAGGCATCTGTCAATTCATCATAAAAACCCTTCAAAATATTATCTTCAATTATCGAAAATTTTAATTTACTAAAAAGTATTGATAACCTTCTTACCTGCTCTTCATCGGAAGTAACAAAGAAAAGATGCGAACCATTGTTTATTCTTTGTTCATAAATTTGACGAAATTCTTCAAATCTATTTTTAAATGGCTCTATCGTAGCAATATTCATACAGTAAACATTCTCTTTTATTTTGCTGTTAGCTGAGGTCATAAAATAAATATTTTTAAGATCCCTGGTAAGTCTTTTAAAATCTTCTTTTGTAATTAAAAACTCAGAAGGAGCGCTAAGACCCTTTAAGTCAAGATTCTTGAATGCTTTTAAGCTATTGTTGAATTCAAGCTCAAAAATATTTTCAACTTCTTGATAATCAAATGTGCAGACAAAATCAGTATATTTAACATAGTTTAAAAGGTACTTTTTTTCTGTTGATAATTTCGAAAAACTCCAGAGTATTGAATATAACTCGTTATTTTGTAGATCCTGAGCGTAATTTGCAGCATCACTATCGAGACTATTTTGACTGTATATCTCATCGATAAATTGATTTTTTGGATTTTCTGTTATGAAAAATTCGCTTATGGGGAGTATTTCTATCGAAGGAAGTTCTTCAATTATCCTTGATGTATCTATCTCAAACCTTCGAATCTTTTCAACTCTATCACCATCAAAAATTATCCTGACAGGTTGTGCTGTTGGGTGGAGAAAAACATCCACAACTTCACCTCTAAAAGCAAATGTACCAAAGTCATAGACATGTTCAGCCCTGGTAAAACCAAGTTTTATAATGCAGCTAATAAAATCATCAATATCATAGTAGTCATCTTTATGAAGTATAATCTTCATTTCTGCAAGTTTCTCTATCGAAATTGTTGGGAAAAGAAGCGCAAGAGGAGTAGTTAGAACTATACCATTTTTAAAATAAAGGTTATTCAACGCTTCTACACGGAAAAAAGATTCTTCTCTATCGGTTTTATTACATTCATAAAAGAAAAGATTATAAGATGGAAAGATGGTAACATCTCTTTTCAAAGAACTAAATTCACTTTTTAAATATGAATAGATTTTATCTATAACTTCATCATCAGCAACTATGGCAAGAATACCACTTTCTGCATTTTCACCAAGGTAGACTATCTGACTGAAAAAGGAGTTTATTTCGGATTTTACATAAGTTAAAGTTTTGATCTTGTTTGAAAGAAGTTCTTGAAGTAACTGTAATTTCTCGAATTTTTCTTTAAAAATATTGTAAATCTTATGCATATAAATATATCAATTATCTCAAAGGTGTATCGTTTTAGATAGAAAACACTAAAATCATTAATTTTTCAAGCAAAATTTAGATAATTTATTTCCAAATTTTACATAAGCTCTTCAAGGGTAAAATTCACATCTTTTGGGTCGATAACTGAGGTAATAAATAAATTTGGTGATTTTTCAAGCTCTATTATACTTTTTTCAATAACCTTATCCCCAAATTCATCAAAAAGAATCCTTATTGTTGGTCGTAAAGGAAAGTTAATATTTGCTTGAAAAACTATGGCTATAGCTCCATTATTAAGCTGAACGAGAGATCCTATAGGATAGATACTCATTATCGAGAGAAAAGTCTTTGAAACTTCAGGATCATATAGATTCTTTGAAGCCTGCAGCACATCTTTTATTGCTTTATGGCCGTGAAATTTTTCTCTATACGTATGAGGTTCTGTCATGGCATCATATGAATCAGCAACAGCGACTATTCTGCTAAAAACTGATATCTGATCCCCATGTCTGTGTGATGGATATCCTGAACCATTAAATCTTTCATGATGTTGAAGAGCAACCTGGCAGATTTCTTCTGGAAAAAGTTGCCTTGAGAGAAGTATCCTGTAACCTTCAAAAGTATGCCTTTGGACTAACATAAACTCTTGAGGTGATAATTTACCTGTTGTATTCAATATGCTTTCAGGAACTTTAACCATCCCAACATCGTGAAGTAAAGCTGCTATGGTTAACTGATTTAGTTTAAATTGATTTAGATTCATGCCATAACCTATAAAAGCTGAGTATATTGCAACATTAGCAGAGTGAACAACAAGATAATCATATGCTGGATCCTCAAAATGACTCAATATCGAAAGAATCTCTGTTTTTTTATTTATGGTCAAATCTATTATTTCAGCGACAACATCATAAATATCATTTTTCGAAGCAATGGTATCAGTTTTAATATTTTGAAGTATGCTTTTGATCTTTGATAGAATAGAGGTATATTGAGTAATTATAGAAAGATTGCTTGATTCAGAAGGTTTAGGCATATTTTCAAGTTTTGTATCTATCTTTTTTATATCCTGTTGATATTTTTTTAACCTATCAGCCATTGCTTTTCTCTTATCAACAGATTGATTTGAACTTTCAGAGGTTGAAGAGGTATCTTCTATGACTGGCTTTGAAGATGGTATATCTTTAGCAACTTCATCATCTTCAATCTCAACTTCAGAAATCCTCCACCTTTTTAGCCTCTCTATATCTGAAAGCTTAACAGTTGTAAAAGCTGGTATAACAACTTTTGTCTTATCGAAATATACTGGGCTTGAAAATTGCATTCCTATTTTAATATCATCAACTTTGATCTTCTTTCTCATATAAATTCCTTTTCTCACTAAACATTAATAATGAATGGTAAAATTTTTTATGATCAATAGTGAATTTTTTTATGGATTAAATATTGTAATCAGCTTTCCATATCATATTTTGCATCTAAGCAATAAAAAATAATCCTTCCCATTCATCGCTAAGTTAACTTCTGCCAGATGGCTTTTCACACTATAAAAAGAGAGGCTACTCTTCTTTCTTTTCAACAAAGGCTTACACTATAATGCTTCTTTTAAATTAGTTACAAAAATTTTCATTTGCCATCTCTTTTAAGCATAATATAAGTATAAACCGCAGCAATTATTTCAAATAGCTCTTCGGGTATGGTTTCATATATTTCAAGTTTATATAAAGTTTTAGTAAGTTCTTCATCATTAACTATCGGGACTTTATTTTCTTCAGCAATAGCTGAGATCTTTTCGGCTAACAGTCCTTCTCCTTTGGCAACCAGTTGTGGAGCTTTTTTTTCACTATCATAAGAAAGTGCGACAGCTTTTTTTTGTGTTTTATAATCTTTTTTAGCTTCTTTATTAAATCTATTATTAAACTTACTCATCTTTTTATTAACATTTTTAATTATATCAGACTTAATCTCTGGTTTTTATAATAAGTAAAGTCATAACTCTAAAGGTCATAAGTTGAGAGCACAACAAAAAAGATTTAACAGAAAGCGACATAATAAAGTTATATCCCATTTTTCAAAATAAATAATTACTTTTTACTGTATTTTAACTTTGATTATAGTATAGACTCAATTATCAAATTAATCAAGTATAATTTAACACTCCAGCCCTTTTCTATTGTACTTCTCTTTTTTCTCCAGGCAATAATTACCTTTTCAAAATTCAAGATAATACTACTGTCAAAATTCAAAAATACGAAATTTAGCTACAATTTAAATTTATCTTATAAATTAAATTTTCTTGTGCATTTCCAGATTATATCTTCCAGAATCTCTGATAGTACCTTGTTTGAATCTTCTATTTTATCGTAAAATTCTTTTGAATTTGTTACAAAATTTATATTTGCAGTTTTATTTTTTTTTCTGTAATAACCTTTTATAGATAAAGATTTAGCACCATCAAGACTTATATTCAATACAAATAAAAAGGTTTCATCATGCTGGTTCTCAATTTGACAGTGAAAATATTTATCTTTATCAAATTGAACGAGAAAATAGAGATTATCTCCAGAAATTATTGAACTTTTTGCAAAAATATTACCGAGTTCTTTTATGTCATTTTTTTGATTTTTTTCATATCTTTTATCTGGTTTTGAAATCTCAACTTTATTTTCTATCAGCTTATTATATATTTCGGTTTGCAAATTGTTTCTTATAAAAGATAGCAAATTATCGAAATTTTCTTTTTTTTCTTCAAATATTATAAAATCATCTTTTATAAGCTGAAATCTAAATTTGCCAGAATAATCAAGCAGCTTCAGAAATATAATATCTTGATTAGATTCAAAAGGATTTGTTTTAAAAAGAGTATCGTTTAGCTTTAAGATAAAAAATGATTTATTTTTTTCTACGATAATAGCCTTGTATATTTTACCAACTTCAAGACTTTGGTTATTTCTATCTATAAGTTCAGGCTTTTCATGGATAAAAGCATCTATATATTGATTTAATCTCATTATATAATAGATAATACAAAATAGAAACAAATCAATTAATTAGCTCACTGTTTAAAAGATATAATTTCAAAACTTTTAAAAAAAATACCCCGGTAAAATGTTACCAGGGTATTTTAATAAAAAATAAAATATTTATCTTGTTTCTCTCTCTTTTACTCTTGCAGCTTTACCTCTTCTTTCTCTCAGATAAAATAACTTTGCTCTTCTAACCTTCCCTCTTTTAACTATCTCTATCTTATCTATCCTCGGTGAATAAACAGGGAAAACTCTCTCAACACCAACACCATAAGAAATCTTTCGAATTGTAATATTTTTCGAAATACCAGCACCTTTTCTGGATATGATGATACCTTCGTAAGGCTGAATACGTTCCTTACCACCTTCAACAACTTTATAGTGAACTTTAACAGTATCACAAACTCTAAAAGCTGGAATAGGTTTATCTGTCATTTCATTATTGATTTTTTCTAAAAGATTCATATATCTCCTCCGAAATGATAATTTATCACTATTTGCCTTATACAACAGTTAAAAATCAAAAATCCAGGAAAAAAGTTATATTTTTTCCTTATTTACCAAAACTCAGTTGTGTTAAGTCCAATTTAAAAACTTAACTATATATAAAATCAAGGTTATGAAGTAATAGTATTTTCAAATGAGCACATTAAAAAAAATAACAAAACAATAATTATTTGCAAGAAAATTCTTTGCTTTTCTCTCAGTTTATAAAATCAAAATTAAAATCTATTTTTCAAGTTAATTTTTTTATCTATTTATTTATAAGGTCAGGCCGATGTTTCAAAGTAAACTCAATTCTTTTTTGATCTCTCCACTTTTTTATCTGTTCATGATTACCAGATAGAAGTATTTCTGGAACTTTCAAACCTTCAAAAATCTCTGGTCTGGTATACTGAGGATACTCAAGTAGATTTTCCTCAAAAGACTCTATAAGCAAAGCTTCCTTATCAAGAAACCCGGGGACATGTCGAAGTAAAGCATCTATAAAGGTTAAAGCTGCGGGATCACCACCTGTTAAGATAAAATCACCTATGCTTATAACATCATCAACATAGTTATCTATAAATCTTTCATCAACTCCTTCATATCTTCCATTAACAATCGTGATTGTAGATAGTTTTGCATATTCTTTTATTATTGAAATATCCAGTTTCCTTCCTGCTGGTGAAAAAAAAATTACTCTTCCCTTTTCTTCAAATGAGTTGAGGCAATTTACAAGTGGTTCAACTCTAAGTATCATCCCTTTTCCTCCACCATAAGGGTAATCATCCACCTTTTTATGAATACCAAGGCCGAAATCTCTTAAATTTTTAAGTTCATAAGAAAAAATTCCATCTTTTAGAGCATTATAAAATACTGAAAAATTGAAATAGGTATCATATAGTTCAGGAATTAGTGTTATAACATTAATCTTCATAAATATTTTAGCCTTATATTTTAGAGTCTTATATTGTTTGGTTCAATAGCCTCAAAACGTTTTAAAACTATTTTTTTTTCTTTTTTATCAATTTTTTCGATAAAATCTTTAGAAAAAGGAACAAGATATTCCTTGTTTTCAATAATTAAAGATAGGTACACTAAACCAGAACCATTTTCAAATATTTCACTTACCTTACAAAACCTGAAAGGTAAATATTCAATTTCAAAATCAAGTATTTCGTAATAGAAAAGATCAAAATCCGATAATCCGGGAATAGATAAAGACCCTTGGCGTTCTAAATATAAATTTCTTCCTATTAGAGCCTTACTTTTTTCTATGCTATCATAGCCTTTAAAATGAATTCTTAAGCTGTTTTTGTCACCAATTATACTTTCCACATATATTTTTTCAGTCAAATTTTCATCAAGATAGAAATATTCTGCCAATTCTATTCTCTTTTCGATTGATGAGATCTTTTGAATTGCAACAGCTCCATTAAGACCAAATATTTTTGTAATTTTCGCCACAATACAGCTATTTGACACGAATAAATCCTGTATTAATAATATTTCAAAGCTCTTTATATAATAAAAGACCGATTTTTATAAGCAAAAATATTTAAATATCTAATAAATAATTATAATTTCACAATAATATAGTTCTTCTTTTATTTCATCAAATTAATTGACCTAAAGACCTGATCATAAAATTTAATATACAAATCAAAGGATATGTTTATATGACTTTATGCTTGGATCAAAGTATATATTTTTGAAATATAAGCTGCACCTGGGTTAGAAGAGAATGCAAAAATGCTCCTGATGATAAATATATATAATAAGACTACTTTGTAGTCAGATATCAAAGAGGAGTATAAATTGATATAGTTATAATAAGAAAGTAAAAATATGTCTTACTCTTTAATCTCCAGTGCTATTCGTCTACCACTTTTGCTATGAACATTGCCAAGTAAAAATCTTATAGATTTAATGATTGAACCATTTTTGCCGATAATCTTACCAATATCTTTAGGATTCATCTTAAGCTCCAGCAATGTGGTTTTTTCACCTTCCACAAGAGTAACAACGACATCCTCTGGATAATCAGCCAGGGATTTTGCAATATATTCAACAAATTCTTTTTCTTTCATTCCTTCCACTTAAGTATTAATTATTTTTAAGTAATTTAACCTGGTAAAGAAAATATACCCCAAAAATAATACTGCATAACACTTTATAGTGATTATCTGGTGGGTAATAAGAACAGTTATAAAACCTATATGAATCAAAAAAACAAAAAAGTTAACTTTTGCGAAGTTCTTCTTTTAATACCAGTCCTTTTTTGGCTAAAAGTTTATATACGGTGGGTGAAGGTTGAGCACCATTTTTAAACCACTGAATAATCTTTTGTTTTGTTTGTTCGACAGCTTCTTGATTGGGTTCACCTTTAAACCGAAATTTCTTTTCAACATCCGTTTCATGAGGATTATAAGAACCAAGTTCCTCTATAAATCTCCCATCACGAGGGAATCTTTCATCAACTGCAACAAGTCTAAAATATATCTGATTTCTTCTACCAACTTTCTTAAGACGAAGTTTAACCATTAATAGAACTCCTTAAATTTTTTCGCTCTTCGCTTCTTTTTTAGCGAAGAGCCTATTTTGCATCTTTGCGTTATTTAATAAAATCAAATTAATCAAGTTAACAAATTTGTCAAGTTTCTTTTAAATCTGATTTTTTAAATATGTATCAATGGCTTTCCCACAAAAGGGTTTGATTTTTCTTCTACTCTTCTATAAAGAGCCTTTCTTTCTCTTCTTTTTTGCACTTTTGTGCCCTTTAAGCCCTTTAGGCAGTTTAACCCTTCGGAATATGGCTTTAAAATAATTTTATCAAAACTAATACCTTTTTTTCAGGAGTGCCATATGAATCTTTTTTTGCTTAAATTAAGGCTGAAGAATTGTTTCATGATTATTTTTTTAACAAGAAAAGAAGCTTAGTTGCATTTTTGAGTATATTGAGATATTCTATAACCAACAACGATTACATTCATCTTTAGCCTATAAAACCACTGAAGAATACGAGATAGCATAACACTTAACTTTTTGTCTACATAGCGGGGAGAACACCATAGTTATACATAAAAATGTTAAAATATTTAAAAATTTATAATAAAAAAATAAGTTTTTTTTACAAAAATGAGCATTCTTTTGATAAATTATCAGAATAAGTAACAATCTTAAAAATCTCTTCATTAATATAACAAAATATTTCATCATAGAACATTTGACTCCAGCTTTGAGATAATCTATCTTTAACTTTTTTACTTAAAAATTGAGAATAAAAATCAAAAAGATCAATATAACTCTTTTAAGGAGAGCCATTATGATTATTTTAGTTCTGGAGTTGATAGTTACATTCAGGAATGTCGGGCTAAAAAACATGTATGCACTCAACACAACTGGCAGTTTTCAACAAATGGCAGGCCGGGGATCCCTCTTTTTCTAAGAGAGTTTTTCTGTATGGAAAAAATTGGTAGACGAAACAAAAAGAAACAGTAATACTCCAAAAAGTAAGAGATCCTGTCTTTTTCGTCCGCTAATCATTTTAAATATCAATAACGAAAGTGAAAAATATTTTCAAGGAAATAATCAAAACATTTCTCTTTTGAGCTGTGAAACAATTTTTCTGCTATTTAAATATAATAAATCTTTAAAATAAAAGCACGATCTAACTTAATATTAAAGGGTTATAGTTTTGTTTTCTATATAAGGGCTTTTTACCACCTGCTTGCTTCCGTTTTATTTTAATTTTCTCATGTAAAATTTATTACCCCGGTACTCAATTTCAATTAGCCGGCCTGACTGCAGCAAACTTTCCACCTGTTCCCACCCGGCTTCAGCATGGTCGAGAAGTTCCCTAACAGCGTCTTCTCGCATGGGATGAACGGAGGTGATACTTAAAAGATCGTCCTCCACCTGGCCGGTAGTCCCAAAAGCATTGCCCTCATACCCAGTCAGTAGCTCAACCGGAATATATTTTTCAGTCAAAATCTGGTAAGCCAGATTTAGTTTCTCTTCAGTTGCTGGCTTAACCCATTTTTCAGCTGGCGGTCTGGTTGGGATTGAAAGGTAGCTCGTTTTAAGAACTGGTATCAATCTCTTGATAAAAGCAGCTACCTTTTCTATTTCTACGAAGGTGTCGTTTATACCATTGATTATCATAGTTTCGGTAACAAGTTCACCGTCAAAATTTTGGGCAAAGTTCAGTATTCCGTCAGAAATCTTTTCCAGACTTAAGTGGCCATGTGGTCGGTTAATCTTCTTCCAGGAATTTGGCACGAGGCTATCTATTTTGACTGATACCCAATCAGCCAGAGCCAGTTCCTGTCTAATCTGCTCATCCGAAATAAGAGAAGAATTGGTAATAACTGCGATTTTCAGCTTAAGCTTTTTTAGAAGGCTTATCGTCTTACCCAGGTTCAGATCAAGTGTTGGCTCCCCATCAGGAACGAAAGTTAAATAATCGATTTTCTGATTTTTATTGGTTAACAGCCTGATTCTTTCTTCAATCTCAGTTGCTATTCTTTCTGGTTGATAGTAAGCAGACCTATCAACTTTCAACTCAAAAGTTCTGCCCAGTTGACAGTAAACACAGGAGTAGGAGCAGATCTTAGGTGGGATATTATTTATTCCCAGACTCTGCCCCAGGCGGCGAGAAGGAACCGGGCCGAAAATTATCTTTCCCATTATCTCCCCTTTTTTTAAACTGAAGTATTCATGAGTTAGTATTCATTAGATGAAACGGATCCCAAACTAATGACGAACAATTGACCAACAATCGATAAGGTAACCACAAAATAATTGGATTATTCATGTTTATTTCCATCAACTATCAGGCTATCAACCTTTGGGGATAACAAGCCCGAGCAAGATTACGATCAATACAATTCCCCCGATATAGATAAAAAGGAGCGAATCGATTAAATATTTCCAGCTATTCCTGCTCATGAGCAAACTCTCCTACGAAATTAACTCTAAAATTTTAGCCCACATTCTTTTTATTTCTATAGAAGCGGCATTGTCTCCGGTTTCAGTTATAGGTTTCCCGTTAACTACCGAATGCACCACGGCCTCGGAAAAGGGAATTCTGGCCACAACCGGCACCGAATTAGCCTGGCACCATTTTTCTACTTCGGCTGAAATCTTCACATTAAGGTCAAATTTGTTCAAGGCACAAGCCACTCTGGCCCCGAAATGTCTGGCCACCTGAATCACTCTTTCCATATCGTGAATTCCAGAAAGGGTGGGCTCGGTCACTATCAAAGCCAGGTTAACTCCTGACAGAGCAGCTATAACTGGGCAACCTATCCCTGGCGGACCATCGATAATTACATAATTAAGGCCGTTGTTTTCAGCGACTTGTTTAGCTTTCTGACGAATCTCACTGACCATTTTTCCAGAATTTTCTTCTCCCGCTGTCAGCCGGGCATGGACAAAAGGCCCGTATTTAGTTGAAGAAATAAACCAGCGTCCA
>JAAYUW010000168.1 GCA_012517545.1 Exilispira sp. | reverse complement strand
GTTGACCTGGAAACAAGTTCTAAAAGTAAAGCTAACTCCATATATGTATCAGGATCTGATATCTATGTTGCAGGTTATTATAATAATGGGTCAAAAGATATAGCCTGTTATTGGAAAGATGAAACAAAGGTTGACCTGGAAACAAGTTCTACAAGTAAAGCTAACTCCATATATGTATCAGGATCTGATATCTATGTTGCAGGTTATTATAATGATGGGACAAAAGATATAGCCTGTTATTGGAAAATGGAACAAGAGTGAACCTGGAAACAAGTTTTACAAGTAAAGCTAACTCCATATATGTATCAGGATCTGATATCTATGTTGCAGGTTATTATTATAATGGAACAAACAATATAGCATGTTACTGGAAAAATGGCAGTAAGACAGGTCTATCAGCAGGTAATGCAAGCGAGGCTAATTCCATATATTTATCAGGATCTGATATCTATGTTGCGGGCTATTATAATAATGGGTCAAACAATATAGCATGTTACTGGAAAAATAGCAGTAAAACAGAATTATCACCAGAAATAAAAGGGATAGCGGTTAGTTTATTTGTTTCTGAAAATATTGTTTATGTTTCTGGTGCAAAATATGAACCAACTACACCTGAAGCTTGCTACTGGGTAAATGGAGTAAAGAAAGATTTACCATGCAGTGGACTATCAGGTGCTTTTTCGATCGTCGTGTCTGGAGAGGATGTATATATAGCTGGAAATGGAAGTAATGGACTTACACCCTTCGCATGTTACTGGAAAAATGATGTAAAGGTAGATCTTCCATGTAACAACAATGGAATGGCAAATTCAATATTCGTAGTTAGGCAATAAGAAAAGTATTCTAAAGCAAATATATTATTTTTCGGTCTTGACAATTTTTGTTTTGAAATGTAGATAATTTTTTATCGAATTTTCAGAGTTTATAGTATATTTATCGATAGGTAAATTTATATTGATATTTACATTTAAAGTTAATTACGGATAGGGAGAAAATAATTTCTTCCTATCCTTTTTTTTATAAATTCAATCAAATTTACGAAGAGAAATAATGAAATAGATTTTAGAAATACTCAAATAAAAGAATAAAAAATATTGTTGTTGCAATATATAGAAAAATATTTACAATTATGTCAAATATGTGGAGGATCTATGGAAAAAGCGCAAAAGAAATCCTTTTATCTTACTACTTTCTTGATAGGTCTTGGTTTTTTTACTATGGGTCTTATGGATCCACTCTACGATTCATTTGTACCTGTTTTCCTTAACAAATACATAGACCTGAAAGGGGTAATAGGGCTTGTCATGACTCTTGACAATATTTTTGCAATATTTTTAATCCCAATAGTAAGTGCCATTTCCGATAGAACAGTTACTCCTATCGGACGAAGGATGCCCTATATCATAGTTACTTTACCACTTTCGGCGATCTTCTTTGCACTTATCCCTTTTGGATATATGAAAAGTCTCTTTATGCTTATTCTTGTTATCTTCTTTTTAAATATATTCAAGCAGTCAGCTCGTGGTCCTGTTGTTGCGTTGATGCCAGACACTGTACCTGCTGATTACAGGTCAGAAGCTAATGGAGTCATAAATACGATGGGGGGGATTGCAACAATCATAGGAAGCTTGTTTCTTGCAAAACTTATGGATCTTTCTGTTGATCTTCCCATTATAGGAAACTCAAAAGATAAGTTACCCTTTATTTTGGCTGGCTTTCTTGTTATACTGGCAACAATAATACTTTTCTTCACAGTGAAGGAAAAATCAAGAGAAAAGGTTGAGAAGAGACCTCCTATATTCAAATCAATCAAACTAATTTTTTCCGAAAAGGATAAAAGTGCAGTTCTTATCCTTTTCTCACTATTATTCTGGTTTTTAGGTTATCAGGGGGTTTTACCATTTGTAACAATGTACGCCATGGAGTTCATAGGTGTAACTAAAGGTACTGCTGGTATATCGCCAGGTATGGTCGGGCTCGCTTATGCCATCTTTGCGATACCATCCGGCATAGTTGCTCATAAGATTGGAAGGAAAAAAACCATCTCTATTTCTTTAATCTCGATAATAGTAATACTTATACTTATCTTTTTATCAAAGCCGTTTGTAGATCTTTTTTCCATACCTGCCAGTATTCATCTTCTGATCTTCTGGATTTTGCTTTTCTTTTTTGGTATGTTCTGGGTTAGCGTTATTACTAACTCTTTTCCCATGCTCTGGCAGATGGCAACTTACGATGATATGGGTATATATACTGGACTTTACTATACATTTTCCCAGATTGCAGCTATACTTGCTCCACCTATAGCTGGATTTATTATTGATATTTTTAATTTCCGTATGATATTTATATATGCTATAGTTTGTATGGCTGTTGCATTTACACTTATGCAATTTGTAAAAAAAGGGGAACCGGAAAAAGTAAGTTGAAAAAGCCTGAAATCTCTTTTTTACTTCTTTTCTCTATTTATAAGATTGTGTTGACAAGAAATCCAATAGTTAAATAGTAATTTACGAATTTTATTTTTTATTTAGATGGTTGGGTTGATAAAAAATCTGTGAGTTTTTGAGTTTCATTTAAAAGTTTTTGTAAAGGCTCAGCCATCTCATACTCAAGTATATCTGAAAGATTTACATAATCTTTGTCGGAGATTGCAGATTTTATTGCTCCAAAAAGATCAGAAAACTGTTTTATAAGATCCTGCAAAACATTAAAATCATATTCCGATTGAGAAAATGAGTCTATGCAAAGTATCAAGACTTCAAAGTAAAAAGCAAGGTAGTTTATAAGTGAACCAAAGATCTCCATGGCTTCTTTTTCCTTACCACTTTGAAAGTTTTCAGCAATCTTTGGAAGCAAGTCTCTAAGTTTTGAAAGAAGTTTGATATTGTCAGAAAAAATTATAACGAAATGTGAAGTTTTGCTTTCTTTTGGAAGATTTTTTAGCCTTACAAATATATAGGTAACTATTTTAATTATTCCATCCATAAAATCGACTATTGTAGATAAAAACTCTTTTTTGAAATCATTATTTATTGTAAGCAGGTGAAGATTATCACCCATCTCCTTCATCTGCTGCACCACAAAAGAAAATTGTTTATCTGTTTTTGTTATAAAATAATCTGTTGAGATAGAGTAGATTATCATTATCTTTTCAACAACAGAAGTGCACCAGGAAAGTCCCTCTTTGATCTTATCAATATTTTCCTGATCATATTTTTCGTTATCCTTTATATAGTTTACAACATTTGTAAGGTATGAGATTATGTTTTCAACTGTCTGGCTAACAAGTTCTTGCTTGAATGCAGCCTGTATTTCAAGTTTTTTAATCTCATCAACACTTTTACTCTTTATAGAATCAAGATTTTCAAAGCTATACTGAGTATCGTCTATTTTAATAGTATCAATATAAAGGTCATTTTTATCTAGAAACGCTATTATGAACTCAAATACATCGTTTAGTGTTTTTTCATTCTGCAAAGTATAAGATATTTTTTCACCATTAATATAGATTTCCATTTTTTCTCCTATAATATTTCAATATTTCGCTCTTATCTGGTTTACAACAGCCGAAAGTCTAAAGTTTAGAGTAGAAAGTCATGTCAACTACTTAGTTGCGAAGAGCTTAATAGTTTCGATATATTTCAAAATCGATGCATAAACCATCGCAATATGGTCATCAAGTTCAGCTTAATAGTTTCAATATATTTCCAAATCTTTTTCTTTTATTTAACTATCGGTTAAAATGAATTTGAGTCAAAAGAAAACTTTGGAATAACTTCTTCGATGAAAGTAAAATTTTTTAATTTTTCAATCATTTCTTCCTTATCGGAGATTTTCAGTGATTTTACATCAAATCTTCCAGCAAGAGATGAATATGAAAAAGAAAGAGCGCAATCTCCTTGATATTTATTGAAAAACCTTGAAAGTTCATCTAGATCTCTTTCTCTTACATCCGGACTGAGGATTATGGAATAAGCTTTTATACCCGGTTTTTTGCACTGTTCAATAGGTTTTATATCTGTTATACTAACTCTTTTCTGACGATTACCATCAAAATTTTTGGATTCTCTAGTAGTTACAATAAAAACTCTTGGTATATACTCTATTAGCATGGTTGAATAAAATGAAGGATCTAAAGAATCATTTGGGAAAAAGAAGAGTTCGATCGATTCAAAACCAGTATAGACTGTTAAAATATAGAATGTTGAAGTTTTTCCATTCGTTTTTGTTTTTATATCAACATTTTCGATGTATCCAATTATCTGTCTTGATTCATTGACTGACATAGATTGAAATAAATTATCGAATGATTTAGGATTTATGATATTTACAAGTTCACTATATTTAGAAAGTGGGTCTTTATTTATCGGAAGACCAAGTAGATTTGCTTCAATTTTAGCATATCGAAAAAAAGCTTCTTCACTTTCAAGCATCTCTTTATTAGTCGCTTCAAATCTTGCTATAAGTGATCTCTGATATTCAACCTCAAAATTACTCTCTGAATCCTCAAATAAAGACTCCTGATCATCTTCTTTTTCTTTTTGTGCATAGTCAGCCAGTTGTTCATATATTCCAAGAAGTGTATCCGACTTTACGCCTGTCCAGTCAAACGCTCCAACCTGTATAAGCGCTTCAATAACTCTTTTGTTAACCTTTTGCAGATCAAGTCTAGATAAAAAGTCATAAAGATCTTTAAATTGGCCATTTTGTTTTCTTTCTTCAACTATTAAAGAGGATGCAGTCTCACCAACTCCCTTTATTGCACAGAGTCCAAATCTTATGGAGTTTTCTTCAATCTCAAAATTTATATCTGACCTATTTACATCAGGACCTAAAACAGGTATACCCATAGACATGGCATTTTTTATATATATGGCCATTGTTTTAGTTTTATCGGTATTATTTCGTATAAGGGAAACCATATATTCAAGCGTATAATGTGATTTAAAATAGGCTGTATACATCGTTAAATAAGCATAGGCTGCTGAATGTGATTTGTTGAAACAATAGTCAGCAAATCTTTTGATATCTTCAAAAAGTTGCTTAACTTTTTGAGGGTCTTTTCCATTTTTAACAGCACCGTCTATGAAAGATTTTTCTATCTTTTCCATTATATCTGATTTCTTTTTGGCAACAGCTTTTCTTAATCCATCTGCCTGAGCTGCTGTAAAACCACAAAGTCTCATGGATATTTGCATTATCTGCTCTTGATAAACTATGACGCCATAGGTTTCTTTTAGTACTGGTTCAAGTTCTTCAAATGGATATGTAATTTTATCCGGGTTGTTTTTTCTTTCTATATACATGTCGACATAACCATTTTGGAGAGGTCCTGGTCTATAAAGGGCAAGTGCAGCAGTGATATCGTCAATGCTTTGAGGTTTCATTCTCTTGATAAGTTTAGTAATCCCATCGGAATCAACCTGAAAACAACCAAGAGTATTACCGCTTGCAAGTAAGGCAAGAGCATCTTTGTCATTGACATCTATATCTTCAAGGCGAATTTCCTCATTTCTTGTTTTTTTGATATTCTCAGTTGCATCTTTTAAGACTGTTAGAAAGTTTATGGATAGAATATCCATCTTCAGGTATCCAAGACGTTCAACTGTATCTTTTTCGAATTGGCTAATAAGATATGGTGTGTCACTACTTGTCATAAGAGGAATTTCGTTGATTACAGGATTTTTAGTAATGACAACTCCGGCAGCATGGACAGTCGTTTGCCTGTATAGACCTTCTATAAAAAAAGCATAATTGAGGATCTTTTTATAGGTTTCGTTGCTATTCATAATAGTTTTGAACTGTTCATTGTTCTGTATCTCATCTTCCAGACTATCTGACACTATGATTTTTGTAATTCTATCTGCATCAGATGCTGAGACCTTTAAGACTCTGGCAACATCTTTTATCGCTTGCTTTGCCTTCATCTTCGAAAAGGCTCCGATAAGTGCTACATTATTTTCATTGTATCTTTGTCTTAGATATTCTATTATTCTCTGCTTTTCAGTATCCTGAAAATCAATATCTATATCTGGCATATTGGTTCTTTCAGGATTTAAAAATCTTTCGAACATAAGTCCATGTTTAAGAGGATCTATATCCGTAATACCAAGTACATAGGCAAGTAAAGATCCCCCGGCACTTCCTCTCCCAGGTCCCACAAATATGCCATTTGTTTTTGCCCAGTTTATAAGATCCCATACTATTAAAAAGTAACTTGAAAATTTTTTAGATTCTACCACTGACAACTCATAGGAAAGTCTCTCCCTTATTTCATCAGTAATCTTAGAGTACCTTCTTGTAAGTCCCTCATTTGCAAGTTTTCGAAGCATCTCTTCTTCTGTTTCATTTTCAAGAAGAGGAAAGGAAGGTAAAATTATTTCACCAAATTTAAATGAGACATTGCACATCTCTGAAACTTTCAGCGTATTTGAAAGAGCCTCCGGGTAGTCTTTAAAATAAACGAGCATCTCTTCATAACTTTTAAAATGATAACCAGTTCCCTGAAACTTAAAACGATCCTTATCATCTATTGTTGCCTGTGTCTGTATAGCTAAAAGTATAGAATGCTTCTCTTCATCTTCCTTTTCAAGGTAATGACAGTCATTTGTAGCAACAATATCGATCCCATAATCTCGACTTAACTGTATAAGAGCTGAATTTACCTTCCTTTCCTCAGGAAGGTCATGGTACATCATCTCAAGAAAAAGATTTTCTTTACTAAAAATATCCAGGTATTCTGACAATGCTTTTTTAGCACTTTTTATATCATCTCGATTTATATAGTAAGGAATTTCACCAGCAAGGCATGCGCTCAAGGCTATCAACCCCTCGCTATGCTCAGAAAGAACTTGTTTGTCTATCCTTGGTTTGAAGTAAAATCCCTCAGAAAAACCTATGCTAGATAGATAGTATAAATTTTTAAGACCCGTATTATTCTTTGCTAAAAGTATAAGATGAAAGGCTGACTGCATGTCACCATTAAGGTTCACCTTGCTTTTGATCTTTCTATCAGTGGGAGCAATATAAAATTCCTGCCCAACTATTGGTTGTATATTTTGGGCAGCCATGGCATCACAAAAAGCTATTATTCCATGAAGGTTTCCATGGTCCGTAATTGCGACTGCTGGCATACCAAAGTCGGCTGCCTTCTTTGCAAGCTTTGAAATTTTACAAGCTCCATCAAGCATAGAAAATTCTGTATGGTTGTGAAGATGTACGAATGGAGTCTTTTCCATTTTTTGCTCCTGAGAAACCAAATATTCGAAAAGTTTTAAAATTTGATCATTTATGAAAAACCGTCTGGTTCATAAAATAAATTAAACAAAAAAGAGGCTAGATACATAATTTCATTGAATTCTGCTAGCAGTTGAATAAAATATTTGAAAGATCACTAATTTGATCGATTATATAGTCTGGTTTTACCTTTTTTGAAAGATGTTTCTCGGAAAATTCACCCTGCCTGACAAGAATCGATCTTATACCTGCATTTCTGGCACCTATTATATCAGAAGCCACACTATCACCAACCATAAGAACTTTTTTTCTGTCGATAGTCGGAAATTGTTTCAAAATAAGATCAAAGACAAATCTGTTTGGTTTTCCAATATAGGTTGCCTTAACATCGGCAGCTCTTTCTATCATGCCTACCCAGGAACCGACATTTAACTCAAGGGAACCGAGACTTGAATCTACAAGACCAGAAATCATCCCAATAAGTTTAGCGCCTTCTACAACTTTTTGAAGAACTTTATTCATATTTGAAAAGTTAAAGTCATCACGGCAGTCACCTATGACAACATATTCTGGATTTTCACTGTCATGAATGAATTCTGAAAATTCATCAACACCTTCTCTTGATAGTAAAAGCCAGATACTTCGGGGGTTGAGTTCCTTAAGATAAAGAGCTGTAGCCTTCGATGCAGTAATAACCTCTTGCTCATAAGCATTGAAACCTTTTGATTGAAGTTTAAAAGCTGCACTTTTAGCACTTTTTAGAGTACTGTTTGTGAGAAAACGGAGATTGATCCCATGTTCTCGTATATTTTCGGTAAGCTCTATAGCACCCGGGTAAACTTTCCCCTGATATTCAAGAACTCCATCTATATCGAAAAGTATTAGTTCAAAATGATTATTTTTCTTCATGATTTCTCTCATTTATGATAGTCTTGATATTGAATTTTGGTAAATTATTTTGAAATAACTCATAAAAGTTTACTTGAAGCAGGAAATATATCAAATATTTTTTAGCTTTTTAAAAAAAGGTCTTTAATAAGTTGTCTCTCTACTTTTTTGTATTTATCAGAAATATTAACAAGTCGGTGATCTATTATTGTCCTTAGTTTTTAACAAGAACGAAAAGTTAAATTTTGTAATATACCTGCTGCCTTTACATTTTCTGTTTCATTAAGTGTATTATGTAATGTTTCAATATTGTAAGTTAAACTATCTTCAATAATGTTATCATCATTTTTAGCATATGTTCCAGAAATTTTAAAAATTGCATAATTCTGGAGTGATTTAGCTGATCTACCATCATCCATATATATAAATGTCTCAAAATTTCCGTTTGCATCCGGATTAGTCAGAACTTTCAAGCAAGAATAATCAAGCATGGATCTTGCAATCCTATCCTTTTCATCGATAAGGATTGCTTTGCCACTTTTTAGATAAAAGGAGATGTTATTTATCGATAACTTTTTGTAAGTTTTTTTATCTATCAAAGTTTCAAGCTCCTCTTTATCCTTGCTATCAATCCTTTCATATTCAGTCTTTAAGGCAAGTTCTTTTGATTTTTTAATGAATCTATCTGATTTAAATATAACATTATCAAATGGTGAATATAGTATACAGTCACCTATATTTGCAATCAAATCGATTATATGGTTATCTGTCGTTATAAAAGGGAGCATATATGGTTTTTTAAATCGCATGCAAAGCATAAATAAAGAGTATATTGAAGGTAAAAGCATGTATCTTGTATTTATGATAGATCTGATATGGCTTTTAACTGGTTCCCTTAAAAGGTAAATCTCTCGTTTTTTCGAAAACATACTTGAATGGTTTCTAAAAAGTGGATGAAAAAAAGCCATAATAAACCACTTTTGGAGTAATTTTTCACTGGTGCTATACCAGAATCCCCCTATATCTGTTCCGCAGTATGTGTTACCGGATAAAGATAAAGATAATACCTGCTGCCACCCTCGAAAAAGATGTTTGATGCGTGGTTGATTATCTCCAGTCCAGTTACCACAAAATCTGCCATTAAATGTATAGCCAGAACGAGAAAAAAACATTGGACGAATATCATTTTCGAGATATGCATCTAAAGTAGTCTTAGCTTGAAAATAAGGGTAAATGTTGTGAACATCTCTATTTTTAAACATCAATCTATTAAATCTAACACTATCTGGAAAAGTTCTATCCTTCTGATCAAATATTGAAGGTTCATTCATGTCTATCCAGAGATCAGAAGTTTGCGAATCTGTTATCCACTGTTTTGTAAGATTTTTCCAGCTTTCAAGCCCATCTTCATTTAAAAAATCTGGAAAAGAACAGTCTCCTGGCCAGACTTTTCCTGTAAAATCACTTCCGTTGGAATATTTTACAAAGGCATCATTTTTTTTGATGATTTCATAGGGTTGATAACCATCTTCGATTTTGATCCCGGCATCGATAATCGGAACAAGGTATATAAAATTTTCATTTAACCTTGAGGATAATGCACGTAATCCTTCAAATCCGCCAAAGCTGTCACTCACGGTGAAATTCTTTGATTTAATCATTGCATCTATATCAAGACAGATATTTGTAAGTTTTATATTGTCTTTCCTGTGATTATCAACTATTGTTAGAAGATTTTCCGAAGAACCGATCCCCCACCTGCTGTGAGTATAACCAAAGGCATTAAAAGGTGGAAGATAAAAAGAATCCTGAATCTTATAGAGAAAAGATGCTGAACTTGTAAAATCTTTAAATGCAAATATGGCAAATCTAAATAAATCACCATCTATGGATATCTTAGCAAGGTTTTTATCAGATTTTCCAAAATCGTATCTTATAAAACCCGGGTAATCCACTATAAAAAGGAATGTCGTTGTATCATTCTGTGGTTTTTCTGGATAAAGGTAAAATATATTTGATGTTGAGTAAAGGTTATCCACAAAATCTGCATGAAAAGCATTGTCGGTATTGTAATTGTCAAACACACCACTTCTTTTAAAAGGAGAAAACTTAAGGCCAAGTCCAAAAATATCATATTTATGACCATTTTTTTCTATGTCAAATGAGATAATAATATTACTACATTTATTACTCCTGTAAAACTCAAGTCCTAAAGTGGTTGGTATATCTTCTATATTTGCAAAAAAGGTTCGATTTTTATTATATAGGCTTAAAATGCTGGTTTTATTAAGAAGGAGAAGTTTTTTAAAGTCACTCAAAAAATGCTCATCTGCCACAAATTGTTGATCTTTTTCAGGATTTTTTGAGATCATGTTATCAAAATTATCCAGAAAAAGAAAACCGTTCTCTTTCTGCATATCCGGATTAAACATTGCAAAATCATTTAAAGATACCATTTTCTTTCTGTGGATAATCTTATTTTTAAATATCTGCATGAAGATGTCCATACCATCAAGAAGTAACATTTTTAAATCCTCCGCACATATTTTTAGATTGATCTTCGAAACCATTTATAAAGTATTCAAAAAATTAAAATGCAAGAAGGTAGAATAAGTTAAAATTTGACTTTAAACTTTAGATTTTTTGCTATGGTTTAAAAATTTTTCAGGACTTCT
>JAAYUW010000167.1 GCA_012517545.1 Exilispira sp. | reverse complement strand
TTAAATCACAAAGATATACTTAAAAAGCAACAAGAACTTTTAAATTTTACTATTCCAATATCAATTTTGTGGAATCTATCGATTAATGATCTGGTAATTATATCAGAATCAAAATTTTGCAAACAGCATTTTATCAGAATATTAAAAAATTGTGAATATTCTTTTGAAAAAGGTCTTGTTTATTTTGAGAAGAAAAAACAAATATCTTTAGAATCTTCGAATATAATTTAAGTACGGACTAATAAGGAAATATAGATCAAAAAGGTAGGTTTATGTCCTCTATAATAATTACAGGTACTCAAGTAACATATTATAATGTATGTTATAGAAAATTATGGCTTTTCAGCAAAAATATTTCTATGGAACATACGAGCGAACTTGTGGAGATTGGTAAGCTTATTCACGAATTTTCCTATAATAGAAAAAAAAAAGAAATAAAACTTGAAGGGATTACAGTTGATCTTCTAGAATCAAAAAAGGGAGTGATACATGAGATAAAAAAATCAAGATCTTTAGATGAGAGTCATATATGGCAACTTAAATATTATCTGTTTTATTTTAAGAATCTTGGCCTTGAAATGGAAGGATTGCTAGATTATCCTAAAATAAAGAGACGCGAAAGAGTTTTGCTAACACAAGAAGATGTCAAAAAAATGGAGCATATATTAAAAGATATAGAGGATAAGATAAATGAAATTACTCCACCAAAAGTCATAAATAAACCATACTGTAAAAAGTGCAGCTACTTTGAATTTTGTTATAGCTAAAAATATGAAAGATTACTATATCTTTAAAAGTGGCAGATTTAGCAGAAAAGATAACTCTATGTTTTTTGAAACAGCTGAAGGTAATATTCCTTTGCCTGTTAATGATATTGATAGTATCTATTTGTTTGGTGAAGTTGATCTCAATACAAAAGCTATAAATTTTTGTTCTCAAAATGGTATTGTTATCCATTTTTTCAACTATTACGGCTGGTATACAGGAACATTTTTACCAAGAGAAAATCTTTTATCCGGTGAAGTTTTAGTTAACCAGGTCAAACATTATCTTGATAATGAAAAAAGGATGTTTATAGCAAAAGAGTTTGTTAGATCTGCTATATCAGGCTTTATTTATAACCTTAAAAGATACCCTCAGGTAGAAGAAAAAACATTTAGTGAATTTGAGCAGCTGTTTAAAAGTATTGAAAATCAAAATAATATTTCTTCTTTAATGGGTGTTGAGGGAAATGCACGAGAACTTTACTATAATAATTTTACAAAGATTATAAATCAAAATATAGAGTTTGATAAAAGAGTAAAGCATCCTCCGGATAATATGATAAATGCATTTATATCATTTATAAATAGTCTTGTTTATACTGAAATAATTAAGCATATTTATCGAACACAGTTGAATCCGACTATTAGTTACCTGCATGAACCATCTTACAGAAGATTTTCACTAGCACTTGATATTTCTGAAATTTTTAAACCAATCTATGGTGACAGAGTCATGTTTGATCTTTTAAATAACAATGTAATCACAGAAAAACATTTTGATAAGGATTTAAATTATTGTTATTTAAAGGAAGATGCAAGGAAAATAGTTGTTAAAGCATTTGACGAAAAATTAGAGACTACTATTTATCATAAAAATTTAAAAAAAAAGGTAAGTTACAGGAAAATTATACTTTTAGAACTCTATAAACTCATTAAACATCTTATTGAAGAAGAAAAGTATCAGGCATTTAAAATATGGTGGTAAAAATTGTACTTAATCCTTGTTTATGATATTTGTACTGAAACCAAGGAAGGAAAAAAAAGACTTCCAAAAGTTATGAAAAAATGCAGGCAATATTTGCATCATACTCAAAAATCAGTTTTTGAAGGGGAAATAACAGAGGCAAAATTGTTTGAACTTAAATCGAATTTGAGTAAAATGATTGATAAACAAGTAGATTATATAGTCATTTATAAACTAGCAAATAAGAATAATCTAGATAGGGAAAATGTGGGAAAAGATTTTGATCCTACTTCAAATGTTATTTGAAAGCAAAATACACTATCGGAGGTTCGAGAAAATTTTGATCAATTTTAGAAGACTTCTTTTAATATTATCAATGTAAAATGAATGTAAATTTAATGGGTTTTAGCCACCAAATATGGGATTTAAAGTTCATTTTCTGGACGATTTTTGATAACCAGTTATAAGTTTTAGCCACCAAATATGGGATTTAAAGATCGCTTGAGATACGATAGACTGAATTACATTAATGGTTTT